>JBEEJM010000065.1:0-17328 GCA_041169205.1 Pseudomonadota bacterium
CCGACCGTATGGGCCAGACCACGGTCTTGGCGAAGTAGCCGGTGAACAGCGCCATGGCCAGGACCGCCAGCAACACCAGCCCAAACGAGACAAACGCCAATTGATTGATCTTGCGGGTCAATAGCGCACGTGGCGTCAGGGTGATGAGCCAACCGTGCTGATCCGTCGCTTTGACTGCCATCAACACCTCCTGGCCATCGAGCATCAGCAAGGGCACCGGTTTGGCGGCGCGCACCAGCGCCAGCAGCGCCGGTGCCAGGGGCATGCCAAACCGCTTGGCGTCGGAATGCAGTTCAATGAAACCCTGGCGGTCCACCTGCATCAGTTGGGTGCCAGGGGCGAGTGTCACACCCGCCAGGTAGTTGCGCATGATCTCGTCATTGAGGTTGATCACAATCACCCCCACCACCTCGGACTTGCCGCTGATGGGCGAAAAGTGGTGAATGGCACGCACCACACTGATGACTTTGGGCTGCGCTGCGTTTTGGTTCAGGTTGGTATCAATGCCACGCCACACAATGGGCACCGGGGCCGTCAGAGCCTCCTGCAAAAGCGCGTCTGCGACGGCTTTTTGAACTTTGCTGAAGTCCAGCGTCTGCCCCGCCTGAAAATGTGCGCCGCCGGTGGAAAAGAGATGGATAGAGTCCAGCCCCTTCACGCGCACATAGTTGTTGAGCATGTAGCCCATTTGGGCACGCATTTCGAGCGCGTTAAAGGTGCTAGCGGTAATTGCATCCGCCTGCACCAGCGCCTGCCCAATGGCGGGATTGCCCGCCAAATTGGTGGCCATGTCCTCAATTTCACTTTGGTACAGCCGCAGGTACGACGAAAAACTGTCGGCCAAACGTGCGTTGTCCAATTCGGCTTGTTCAATCAGTACCTGCTTGGAGATTTCAAAGGCTGACCAGCCCAACAAAATCATGGGGGCCACGCCGGCCAACAGCAAGAAAGCCAGAATCTTGGCTGTCAGGTTGGATCGCCAGGTCATGGCAGTGGGCCTTGCAAAAAAACGATCAATCAGGGCGTTGTCTTGTCCGTGACCAGACGGGTGTCGATCAACGTCATTTCAGGAACGCTGCTGCCGTGGGCCAGGCGATTGGCCAGCGCAACCCCCTGGTAGCCTTGCTCCGAGGCCTGCTGGTCGATGGTGGCCAGCAAACGGCCTAATTTGATTTCGGTGAGCGCCTCGTCCAAAGCGTCGTAGCCCGCGACTTTGACCCGGGTTTTTCCACTCTCCTGCAGGTACTTGATGGCACCAATGGCCATCATGTCGTTGGCAGCGAACATCAGCTTGACGTTGGGATGCTTGGCAAAAATTTCTTTGGTGACGTTGTAGCCTTCGTCAATTTTCCAATTGGCGGTCTCGGACGCCACCAGTTTCACCTGCTTGTTTTCTAAAAATGCCCGGCGTGCGCCCTGTGCGCGCTGCATCGCATTGTCGGCGCTGCGAATGCCTTCCAGCATGGCAATCTCGGTGGGGGTCGTGATGCCACGCACCAGATACTGACCGGCCTTATACGCCCCGGCTTCGTTGTCGACACTGATAAATGGTATCGGCTTGAGGCCCGCTTGTTTGAGGGTTTCTGGATCCAGCCGATTGTCAATGTTGACGATCTTGATACCGGCATCGGCGGCCTTCTTCAAGGCGGGCACCAAGCGCTGGGAGTCACCGGGGGCAATCACGATCGCGTCCACCTTTTCGGCGACCATGTCTTCCACCAACTGAATTTGCTGCTCAATCGAAGTTTCTTGTGCGGCCGTTTTTACTTTGAGGGTGATGCCGAGGTCTTTTTCAGCACGGCGTGCGCCTTTTTCCATCTCCACGAAAAACGGATTGGTCAAGGTTTTCATGACCAGGCCAATGTGCTTTTTGACTTCGACCGGAGGGGCCACGGGTGCGGTCTGAACGGGAGTGGTCACGCTGGGAATATCGGACTTTCCGCACCCCATCAATACGACCCCTACGCACAATGCAGGTACCCAGCGCAATATAGTCATGGTGTCTCCAACGAATCTCATTTGGATTGAAAGGCTCTGCACCAATGTAGCCTTATTTTTAGGCCGGTAGTTGTCTAAAGTCAATGGAAAGACGTGGGCAATTCGACCGATGGAGGTGCGTTGGTTAAGACGTGGAAAGCATGTTGGCAACGTGCTGGGCAATGGCCAGTGCACTGGTTAAGCCCGGTGACTCAATCCCAAACAAATTGACCAGACCCGCAACGCCGTGACTTGCCTCGCCGTGAATGCAAAAATCAGCCGCCGCCTGCCCTGGCCCGCTGATTTTGGGCCGAATACCGGCATAGGCGGGTAACAGAGCCTCATCGGCCAGCGCAGGCCAGTACTTGCGCACCTCGGCATAAAACACCTCGCCGCGCGCGGGCTGCACCACCAGATCGTCAGGATTGCTGACCCACTCGACATCGGGGCCAAAGCGTGCCTGACCGCCCATGTCTAACGTTAAATGCACACCCAAGCCAGCGGCCTCGGGCACGGGGTAAATCAGGTGCGAAAACGGGCTGCGCCCGGACAGGCTGAAGTAGTTGCCCTTGGCGAAATACGCGGTGGGCACATGCTTGGAGTCCAAGCCCTGAAACCGTGTCGCGAGCAACGGTGCGGTCACACCAGCCGCGTTGATCACGGTTTTGGCAAGCAGGCGAGTACCATCATTCGCTACTAATTCAATAGCGCCTTGCGCAATATTGGCGAGGGCTACCGGCGAATTGAGTGCCAAAACACCGCCTGCATTCTCGACATCGCCCAGCAGTGACAGCATGAGCGCGTGGCTGTCCACCAGGCCGGTGGACGGCGAATACAACGCGGCCACGCAACGCAAATCGGGTTCCATGGCGCGGGCCTGTGCGGCATCCAGCAGCACCAGGTCGTGCACGCCATTGGCCGCGGCGCGCAGGCGAATGGCGTCGAGCTCGGGCACCTGTGCATCGTGTGTGGCCACAATCAGCTTGCCGCAGCGCTTGTGGGGCAGCGAGCGCTCTTCGCAGTAGCCATACAGCAGCGCCCTGCCCTTCACACACAGCTCGGCCTTCAGCGAACCTGCGGCGTAATAAATGCCTGCGTGCACCACCTCGCTATTGCGCGAACTGGTCTGGGTGCCAATGGCGTTGCAGGCCTCCAGCACCAGCACCTCGCGCCCGGCCAGCGCCAGCGCGCGCGCAACGGCCAAGCCCACCACCCCTGCGCCAATAACGACACAGTCCACCCCCTCTGCGGCGTGGCTCATTGCAAATCCAGGCCTTCTGCGGCGTTGACCGTCAGCTTTTTGTCGGCCGGCACCGTGAGGTAGGCCAAGGCTTGGTTGGCGGACAGGCCAAAGGTCAGACTGGCAGCGCCGGTGGTTGCGCCCAACGTGGTGGGGCCGTAGGCATAGCCACGGGTCTCGCTGAGCAGGCTGTAGCGCAGCTGGGCCGCAGTGCCGTCGTTGCAACGCAAGTCAATCGCGCCGCCGGTGGTGGATTCATAACGCACCTGCCCCGAGCAACTGCTGATAGCGCCTTTGTCGGCGATCAGGGTCAGGTTGCCGGTGCGGTCTGGCAAAAACACCATGTCGCCCTGCAGCAGCTGCCCATTGACGATGGCAAAGGCATTCGCCTTGCTGGAAAACAGGCGCAGCGCCTTGTCGTTAACCATTGCACACCCACCCAGGACCAGTGGTAAAACCAGTGGCAATGCCAGCGCAAGGCCGGGCAACATAAACCTGGCAACCCGTCGAAAATGCATAGCCACCTCGTGATATGGGCCCTGGTCGGGCGGTGTACCA
Organism: Pseudomonadota bacterium; assembly: GCA_041169205.1. Classification (GTDB taxonomy): domain Bacteria; phylum Pseudomonadota; class Gammaproteobacteria; order Burkholderiales; family Burkholderiaceae_C; genus Allorhodoferax. The sequence continues at coordinate 3,776 of JBEEJM010000065.1, forward strand.
TCTTAGCCACTATCCCCGCGCCAACATGACCACCAGCACCGAACCCTCCGAAATCAACCGCCTGCCCTTGCGCGCCCTGGGCCTGCGCACCGGCATGGCTTTGCAAACGCGCCGACTGGTCGACGGTGCCAGCAAAAAAGAGTCGCAGTTTTTTGGTGCCATTGAGGGCAAGGGCGTGATGGTGGGCCCCATCAGCGGCGACAACGAACCGACCGGGCTGGAACCCGGCGAGATTTGCGTGGTGCGCGGGTTTACCGGTCAATACGAATATTCCTTTTTGAGCAAGGTGCTGCAAACCTTTGTACAGCCCTTTGTCTACGCCCTGCTGGCCTACCCCGCGCAGGTGGATGTCCGCTTGGTGCGCCAATCCATGCGCACCAAAATGTCATGGCCCACGCGGGTCCACGACCTGGATACGGCCATCGACGTGATGCTGATCGATATGAGCACTGCCGGTGCCATGGTGAAAGCCGCCACCGGTCTGGCCGCCGTGGGTGCGCCCCTGCGGCTGTCCATGGATGTGCAGGTGGACAACAGCCCCATGACCTTGCAACTGACCGCGTCGGTGTGCCACAGCAACAAAGCGTCCTACGAAGATGCCTTCTTCGTTGGTATGGCCTTTAAAAACCTCTCGCGTGAAGACAAGCTGGTGTTGCACTACCTAGCGCAGACACCCCAACCCTAATTCACACCGCTGTGAATTTTGCGGTGAATGCGTTGGGTAGCCGTCCACACGGCCCATAGCACCAGCGGAATCATGGCACCGGCGGCCACTTCGGGGTTGATGGGCACGCCGGTCGCCTTGAGCGCCTTGCCACCATAGAGCAGCAGGCTCACCACGTAGTACGAGATAGCCGCAATCGACAGGCCTTCCACCGTGGACTGCAGGCGCAGCTGCAGCTCTTGCCCGCGAGTGAGTTTCTCCAACAACTGCTGGTTTTGTAGTTCGGTGGCAATGTCCACCCGGGTACGCAGGAGCGCGCTGGTGCGTGCCACGCGCTCTGACAGCGATGACAGCCGCTGCCCGGTAGACGCCACCGTCGCCATGGCGGGCGACAGGCGTCGCTGCATGAACTCGCCAATGGTCTGGGTGCCAGGAATGGCTTTTTCGCGCAACTCCGCAATGCGCTGCGCCACCAGGCCGTCATAGGCACGGGTGGCAGAAAAACGGTACACATGCTCCGCCGTCGCCCGCTCCACGCGCGCCGCCAATGACACCAAGGTGTCGAGCAGCGTTTGGTCGGTCGCCGATTTGTTTTCCAGCTGGGCCGTAATGTCCGCCAGCGCCAGCTCGGCCTGCGACAACATCGGCCCCAGGGCCTTGGCCACGGGCAGGCCGCGCAAAGCCATCAGGCGGTAGGTTTCAATCTCCAGCAGGCGCTGCGATACGCGGCCCGCACGGGTCTGCGAGGTGTCGTTGGGCCCAATCACCAGCATGCGCTCAAAGCCGCTGGGGCGCAGCAGGAAATCGGTGACCGCCCAGGAATGGCTGTTGTTACCCATTACCGAGGCCACCACGGTTTGCCCACCAAACCACTGACGCACCTGGGCCATGGTGGCATCGGTGTCGGCCAGGTCGCCATGCACCATGGCCAGTTTGACCGCGGCAATGGTGCGCCCCGGTATGCCTCGCAACCATTCCGGCGGCAGCACCACAGAGGACAGCAACTCAGGATCGAGTGCGCCCAGTGCGGCACCTTCGGGCAGGGGTTGCACCAGCGAATAACGGGTGAACTCACTGTGGCGCTCCCACTTGAGCGTGTAGCCCGCAAACCGCAAGCGCAAAAAATTGCCCTGCAGTTGGTCCAGGCCGAGCGCGGCCTGCCCCGGCAGCTTGCGCAGATGCTCGCACTCCTGCTCACGGCTCACGCCTTCGTTGAACACCGCCACAAACACCACCAGCGCAGGTAAGCGGATGCGCGCCTGCGGCCGGGCGTGCACCTCGTTGTGCAACAGGGTGCGCTGCGGGTCGTCGTTGGGTAAAAAAGAGCGGGGAGCGTCGGAGGAGAATGGCATAAATTGCTACCAAATTAATAGCTGGTTACGCACATTCTACGGGGGCTTGAGCCCTGTTTTACCAATAAATCAGCCTTCCACGTAACCCGGGTTGGGTTTGACACCGATAAGCGTGGGCGCATTGAGCTTGCGTGGCGCAATCTTGCCGCCTTTGCTCTTGAGCCAAGTTTCCACCACGTCCCAGACCATCTTGTTGCCCGCGGACTTGGCTTCTTCGGCCACGGGGGCCCATCCCGCCACTTTGTACTTTTTGCTGGCCTCAATGGCTTTGCCGTTGATGCGCATGTCGTCAATGCGCTTGCCCATACCGGCTGCAGGGTTGCAGCTGTACTGCAGGCCGCCCACGCGCACCATGTCGCCACCCTGCTGGTAGTAAGGGTCGGGGTTGAACAGGTTGTCGGCCACGTCTTCCAGCACGGTCTTGATGGTTTCGCCCGTCATCTCGGTCACCGTGGCGTAGGAGTAGGTAGTCGCGGTCATGTCCATCAGCCACTCACGGGTAATGGCCTGGCCCGGCAGCAGCGTGGTGCCCCAGCGGAAGCCGGGCGAGAACGCAATCTCTGCGCCCTGCACGTCCATCAGCGCGTCCACCAACAGCTGATCACCGGTTCCGTTGAAGTTGCCACGGCGGTACAGCGTGCCTTCGGTGTAGGCCAGCTTCTCGGCCAGTTGGGTCTCATACGGTGCGCGGATCTTGGTGATAAGCGCATCCATCTCTTTGTCGGCAGGCAGCATGTTGGCAAACACCGGCAGCAGCTTGTAACGGAAGTCCATCACCTTTTTGTCGCGCACATCAAAGTCCAGCACGCCCAGAAACTTGCTGTTCGAACCGGCGTTGGTGACGATGGTCTTGCCACCTTTGTTGGACACGATGGAGGCCACGGGCATACCGTCGTGCGTGTGGCCACCCATGATGGCGTCAATGCCGCTCACACGGCTGGCCATCTTCAGGTCGACGTCCATGCCGTTGTGGCTGAGTACCACCACCACCTGCGCGCCCTTGGCGCGGGCCTCGTCCACCATCTTCTGCATGTTCTCGTCTTGAATGCCGAAAGACCAATCTGCCACCATGTAACGCGGGTTGGCAATGGGCGTGTACGGGAACGCCTGGCCGATGATGGCGCAGGGCACGCCATTCATCTCGCGAATCACGTAGGGCTTGAACACCGGGTCGCCGAAGTCCTGCGTCTTGACGTTCTGCGCGACGAAATCAATCTTGCCCGCAAAGTCTTTTTCAATGATTTCTTTCACACGCTCCATGCCCAACGTGAACTCCCAGTGGCCGGTCATCACGTCCACGGTCAACAGCTTGCAGGCGTCCACCATGTCCTGGCCGTTGGTCCACAACGCGGTGCCCGAGCCCTGCCAGGTGTCGCCACCGTCGAGCAGCAGCGCACCGGGGCGGCTGGCCTTCATGCGCTTGACCAGTGTGGCCAGGTGCGCGAAGCCACCCACCTTGCCATAGCGCTTGGCAGCCTTCTCGTAGTCCAGGTAGCTCAGGGCGTAGGCCTCGGCAGAACCGGGGCGCACCTTGGACACTTTGAGCAAATGCTCGCCCACCAGGTGCGGCAAATTGCCACGCATGGAACCCAGGCCAATGTTGATGCTGGGCTCGCGGAAGTAAATCGGTTTGAGCTGCGCATGGCAGTCGGTCATGTGCAGAAACGACACATTGCCAAACTTCGGAATGTCATACAAACCATTGGAGGCCACACCGGCCTCGGCTTCCGCGTAGGTGCTCAGGCCCATACCCGCCATCGTGCCCGCACCCAGCACCTGGAAAAATTCGCGTTTGGTTAAGTTCATAAATCAGCCATCACTTAAGTTTGAAGTAAAAAAAGGGCCTGACACACGCCAGGCCCGATCGCTTGTTACTGGTTCACAGGAGATTTCGGATCGAGCAGCAAGGCCATCACATCTGCAATTTGCGCGGCATTCAAGATGCCCATGTGGCCCGCACGTGGCATGTTGGAACAGGCGTTGTAAGCCTTGGAATTCCAGATCTTGCCCCAGGTGTAGTCCACGATGGGTTTGGCCTCGGGGCTTGCGGGATCGGCAACGCCGCGAATCTTGCCGTAGTTGGTGAGGCTGGGACCGATGGTGCCAAAAGAGATTTCCTTTTTGTCGATCTGATGGCAGTTGTAGCAGTTGCCACCGTTGGCGGTTTTGGCATCGTCGGTGTAGGTGAGGCCACGACCGCTTTGGGCAATTTTTTCGCCCTCTTTCCAGTCACCGAGGTACTTGCCGTTGGGCGGTGCTTTGATGGTCATGAGATTGATGGCCTCAATGCGTTTGACGGTGTCTTCGTCCAGCGGCTTGCCACTGACATCGGCGGCACTGCAGACGCGGTTGGTCTCATCGGTATCGAGCACCGAGGCCTTGACAATGCCTTCATCGCGGAACGAGGCTTTGACAATATCGGCAGTCAGTTTGTCCAGATCGGCCGCACCCGGCACGCTGGCACAGCCCACCACCAACGCGGCGGCAGCAAATGCGAAGAGCGCAGTTTTTTGACGGTTTTTCATATTCGTGCTCCTGTGCTTAACGCTTGATGGCCGGGGCAACAGAGGCCGAGCCCTTGCTGTTGACGCCTAGGTAAACACCGAGCGCAATCGTGACATCACTGCCAAAGCCGGGATACGGGAAGCGCTGCTGGCGATAGCAATCGTTCAGGCGCTGCTGCATGCCCCACATCTGCCCGTTGGATACACGGTAGGCAGGCCACGCGGCCACGCCAACACCATCACCCGGATTCTTGGTGAGGTTGGGCAGGTCTTGCAGGCGGATGCGCTTTTCGTCTTCACCATGGCAGGATGCACACGCAAAATCATGGGGACCCGCACGCTGGAAAAACAAGCGCTTGCCGACCTCATACGAGGTTTGCTCTTTCACGTGACCCTGCGGCAGGTTGAACTTCATGCCCTTGGACTCGGAAGAAATCCAAGTGGCCAACGCCGTCATATTGTTTTGTTCACCTTTGCCAAACGGTGTCTTGGCAATGTCGGCGGCATTGAAGCCTTGCAGTGTTTCCATGCAGGTGAGCAGACGCGACTCCAGATCTTGCACACGGCCGGTGTCTGCAAAGTAGCGAGGTAGTTCGACAAACACGCCCTTGAAAATCCCTGGGCCTTTGCCCAGATCGCATTTTTCTAGCGACGCGTTTTTAGGACCCCGTTTCTGTGCCCACAGGCCTTCGCCTTTGGCCTCAAAAAGGTCCGCCGGATTGCCGTCTTGCAGCATGGCACGGTACTCTTCGATCGCCTGCACTGCGGCATTTTTTTGGGCCCAGACGCCGCTCGCCGACACGCCAATCAGCGTTGCCAGGATCAGCCGTTTTGTCATCCGCATGGTGTACCTCTTATTGGTGTTTTGCACTAACGCACAAGGGGGAAGCGAGCGCTTCCCCCTTTCCAGAAACGTCCTTCGAAAGTATCAGGAAACGGTTGCTTCGTCGCTACGGGTATCCCCGCGGTTGTCTTTCCAGTTCACACCAATTTTGTCGCCTGCCTTGGCTCCCTTGACCACGAACTGCAAGAACGGGTTCTTGGACACGGCGGGACCCCACTCTGCCGTCAGCACGGGTTTGCCGTTGTGGGTGGCGGTGACTTCCTGGATGTACCAGGCGGGAACGATGTTGCCGGAAGCGTCTTTGCGCTGACCACCCTCCATCTCATGGGCCATCAATACACGGACGGTTGTTTTGTCGCCAGCGGACTGGGCTCGGATACGCATGGGATCTGCCATTGGGAACTCCTGAATCTAAATGAAATGTGGATATTGAAGAGACAGCGATTAACCGCCGCAGCCACCCAAGGTGACCTTGATTTCTTTCTTGGCAAACAACACCTTGCCGTCGTTCATGACCGCAATGGCGTACACATCCGACGACTGGCCCATCTTCACGCGGGCCTGGAATGCGGACTCGACGCTGTCGGTCACGTGGAACAATGCGGTCAGCGTAGCGGGGTTCTTTTCCACCATGATCAGCATGCTCTTCACGCCGCTCAAAGTCGTCGCCACACCCACGGGCACCACCGAGCCGTTTTCAGCGATGTCCGGACCGGTGACGGTCACGTCTTTGCTTTCCACGGGTGCACCCGCGCCCAGTGCTTTCAAGGCATCGGCGACGGATTTGGCTTCAAACGCGCTTTTGTTGAAGGCGAAAGCGAATTGGGGGAACAATCCCGTGGAGGCCAGCAGGCCAGCCACGACGGCGGATTTCTTGAGGGCATTTCTGCGAGTTTGCATAGGAAGTCTCCTGAGGGTTAATTGAAATGAAAAACTATTTCGCCGCGCCTGCTGCAATCCAGGCTGCAATGACCTTGGCATCAGCCTCTGGCAGAGTCTGTGCTGGCATGGGGATAGGGCCCCACACGCCAGAACCACCTGACTTGATCTTGCCCGCCAGATAGTCTACTTTTCCAGCGTGCTTCTTGGCAACATCGGTAAAGGCAGGGCCGACAATTTTCTTGTCCACACCGTGGCAGGCTACGCAGGTGTACTTAGTCAGCAGGGCTATTGCCGCTTTCGCATCTGCACCACCCGCCGCTGGTTTGGCAGCTTCGGCAGGCTTGGCGGCGACGGCCACTGCGGGTGCCATAGCCATGCCCGCATGCATGTCAGTACCGTGTGTGGCTGCCTTGCCTTCGGGTGCCGAGGTATCGGCGCCATGCTGCGCGCCAATCAAACGGTTTTGCTCGGCCAGATTTCCGTGGGCGTTGCGGGCAAAGTCTGGCAAGAACGACGCCACTTTGGGCTCCGTTGCGCAGTCCTTCATGCAGGCCACGTTTTTCACGTCGGGTGCCTTCACGCCACCGAACTCATTGCCGGGCCACATCGCGTGCTGAGTGGTCATGCCGTTGCGGTTGGGCATGCGCTTTTGCACGTCGGCGATGTTTTTGTCCGACAGGACATAGTTGTCCGGCACCACATTGCTCAAATTGAGCAAAAACGCCGTCACCGCATAGACCTCGTCCGTCGTCAAAGACTTGGGCGCCGTCCAAGGCATGGCGCGGTTGATGTAGTCCCACACGGTGGAAATGGTGGCTACCTTCATGAAAGTGGTACGCCCGGCGGTAGAGTCTTTGAGCTTGGCCACACGGCCAGTCTTGACATCTTCCGCCGTGGTGCCGCCTACCAACGGGCTGAACACCTCGCCAGAGTCACCGAACACGCCATGGCAATGCGAACATTTGGTTTCCCAAATATCCTGGCCTTTGGCCACCGAACCAGAACCCGCAGGCAGGCCCTTGAAATCGGGGCGCACATCAATGTCCCACGCGGCCACTTCTTTGGGCGTTGCCACCCGACCCACGCCCGGGAATTTCGTGTCGGCTTGTGCAAGGGCACAGCCGGCCGCAGCCATCACTGCAGCCGCGATCACTGCGTTACGAAAGCTGAACATTTTTCACCTCGCCATTTTCCTGAACCAGCCACGATTGAATGGCGTTGTTGTGATAAATCGAACGGGTACCGCGCACGGCCCGCAGCAGTTTGTAGGTGGGCTGGACATAGCCCGTGTCGTCCGTCGCACGGCTCTGGATGATGGCGGGTTTACCATCCCAGATCCAGTCAATATTGAAACGGGTCAACGCCTTGGACAGCACTGGCGACTCCAGGCGCGCCTGGCGCCAGTTGCGGCCACCATCGACCGACACGTCCACCTTTTTGACCTTGCCGCGACCCGACCAGGCAAGACCCGTGATGTTGTAGAAGCCCTTGTCCAGCAACACTTGACCGCCAGAGGGAGTCGTGACGACGCTCTTGCACTCTTGGATGTTGGTGTACTGGCGCTGCAAGCCATCCGGCTGCAAATCGATGTAATGCACCGCTTCGTCTTTGGTGGCATAGGGCTTGTCGCCCACTTCAATGCGGCGCAGGTATTTCACCCAACTCACGCCCTGGATGCCGGGGACGATCAGGCGCAGAGGGTAGCCGTTTTCGGGCCGCAGCATTTCACCGTTCTGGCCATAGGCCACAAACACCTCACCCGAGGTAATAGCGCTCATGGGGATGGTGCGGGTCATGGAGGAGCCATCACCCCCCTCGGCCAGCACAAACTTGCCATTCTTCAGGTCGGCACCCGCCAACTCCAGCAGGGTGATCAGTGGCACACCGGTGAACTCGCTGCACGACACCATGCCGTGGGTGTACTGCGCGGTAGGCACCGCTACATTGCCCCACTCGGCCGCCGTGTTGGCACCGCACTCGATGAAGTGAAAACGCGACACCGAAGGCAACCGCATGATCTCGTCCATGGTGAAAACCTTGGGCGTTTTCACCATGCCGTTGATCATGAAGCGGTGCTTGGATGGATCAATGTCCCACCAACCCTGGTGGTGGCGCTCAAAGTGCAGGCCACTGGGGGTCACGATGCCAAACAACGATTGCAACGGTGCAAACGACACAGACGCTTGCGTAGTCTGCGTCAGGCCAGGGCTCTGGCGACGCTGCACATTGGCTTCAAACTTGGACGGCTTGCCATAGCCGTCCGTCACCACACCTTGACCGAGGCTGGTGGCGTGTTCAGGCAAATTCAAAATGTTAGGGTCACCGCCCTCTTTGGGCACCGGATTGCCCTGCGCCAAAGCAACGGGAACTGCTACGCCTGCGGCAGCGGCAGCAAACGCGCTGCGAATGAAGTCACGACGACCATGCTTACCTTCGGCAAACACAGTCTTGATGCCTTCACGGCTTAAAAAGTTCTCAGGCGCTTTGCGTATGCGCCCTGAACCGATGTCATCTTGCTTCACACAGTCTCCTTCAATCTCAAAAACATAATATTCGCATATACTGATATATGATGAATTATCCAACTGACTTCAGCATTACGCACAGTGCGTCTAAACGCGTTTACTTAAATTTGTAGTGGTCCCGGTTGAGCACCGCTGCCACTGAATTAACGTCTTCCGGAAACATGCCCAGGTTGAGCTGCGTACTGCAGTACTCGACCATTCCCCGCAAAGCCCCTGCCGTGTTGATCCGCCCCGCTGGCCGGTAAATGGCAGTGCCATCGCCACCCACGTTGCGGGCATGGCACGCGGCGCACTTGCTTTCCACAATCAGCTTCTCACCCATCTTGAGATCGGCATCTTGAAAAATGCTGGGCACCTGGGCCGCAGCAACGCCGCATCCCAAGGCCCATCCAATCGCGATGATGTGTGAAGCTTTCATGTCAATCAGAACTTCCAGCCGAACTGGATGCCAAGGGACTGCTGGGACATCTTGATGGTTTCTGTACCCCCCATACCCGCACCATAAGTGTCAAAAAAGGAAGTTCCCGACACAGAATTGGAAGGTGCGTACATGTACGACATAGTGACTTCACTTTCCTTGGACAACGCATAAGTTCCACCCACGGTGTAATGCGTGGTGACCACACCTGGCGCAAGAATATTGAAAGTCACATCGCTGCTCTTCACGGGGTTGTTGCCAACGTTGACACCCGCACGCATGGTCAGCGCCTGGGTTGCTTGCCACTGAACGCCGATCTTCCAGACATTCACGTCAGACCAACCAAATCCTTTGCCATTGGCCGCGCCCAATGCTCCGGCGTTCGAACTGGAGTTGGCAATAGAAGCCACGCTGCCATAGCCAATGTGCTCGTAGTCAACGGCGACAGTTACATCAGGAGTCGCTTTAAAGCTGGCGCCGACAGTGTAGTTTTCTGGAATATCAAAGTCGCCGCCCTCGGCAAAGAGGCCTGCATATTTTGAAAATTTCGACATCACGATTTTGGGTGAATACGAGGCCCCAATGCTGACTGCGTCACTCACCTTACCCAGATAGCCCAAGCGCACACCAAAGCCATTGCTGGAGTCGTAGCCATTGCCCGTCAAACTTCCCGAAGCAGAGCTCATGGAAGCAAACATACCCAAGCCATCGGCCTTGAAAATTTGCTGCACTAGCAAGGGTGAAACACCAATCGATTGCGTATCGGAGAGCTTGTAGGCAATGGTGGGAGCCACGATCAGTTGCATGAGGTCAATGCCGAGACGACCGGAGCCGCACAGTGGATTACTGGTCGCCGATCCGCCGAATCCGGTGCAATTGGTTTGACCGCCCGCGTAATCGGTATTCATACCTCCATTGCCATAAATGGCGATGCCAACGCCAAGTTTCTCACTGATCGCGCGGTTGTAGCCGAACTCCGGCACGAGGAAAGAGCTGCTGTCGCTGGTGACGGACGCATTCACACCTGCAGCACTTCCAACACGCTCCATACTTCGTGTGGGCATAAACACATCCACACCCAGCTCCATGCGATTACCTGCCCAAGCAGCAATGGCCGGGTTATTGGCTCCCGCAAACGCGCTGTCAGTCATGGCCACCGATGCGCCGCCCATGCCTTTGGCTTTCATGCCGTAGCCGTGGGAGAAATAGCCATCGGTTGCAAACGCCGAGGTCAGGCTTCCACCCAAAATCAGCGCTACGGCCAGAGGGCGAAGACCAACGTTAGTCGTGGCGTGGGTTGTTGTTGTCATTGAATGTGTCTCCGTCAAGGTGTTGTGTAAATCAGGCTAACCAACGCTCAAAACTCACCTTTGGAGGCGCGTTCCATCATTTCCCAAATGGTGCTGCGCACAGCCCATGCGTTTTCCTTCAAGGGCGATGGCAGCTTGCGGCCCATCTTGACCATCATGTCCATATTCAGGGTGTAGAGCCACAGGCCATCTTCCTTCTCCACTACAGACACGCGGCATGGCAGGTAGGCGGCCATGTGGGGGCTAAAGTCCACCATTTCACGGGCGGTAGAGGGTGTGCAGAACGAGTAGACCGTCAGCAGCTTTTGCTTCTTGCCGGTGCGGGCTTCGAGCTCTTTGGACAGTGGCAGGATGCCCACTTCTTTCATGTTGCGCTCGGTGGCAACGCTGCGCAAAATTTGCTCGATGTCGTCACCGGTCACACCAGCCTTGACCTTGCGCTCCCAGGTGGTGGCTACGGCGATGTCGCCGCCTGCATCCACCCAACGGTCCCACATGCGGCTGGCCTCTGCGCCTGCGCCGTCTTCCAGCTTGCCCATGGTGCTAATGGTGCCGCAACCGGTCAGAAAAACGGCCACCGTCAGTACGGCAGATCGGGTCAGCAGGGAAGAAAATTTCATGGGCACTCCAGATTCGGATGGGGAAATAAGTTCACGTCAGAAACATCACGGAAAAATGCGATTTCTTAATGTGCGTCAATCATCGTAAAAATATACCCCCAGGGGAATAGGTAAGAACCCTATACCCCACCGGGGTATGGGTATTTTCCAATATTGGAAAGTCCGTCTACATCTGGCACACTCTGCGTCATCCATTCAAGGCCTTTAAGAACCATGACCAAGAAAACTGCTGCCATCGCTGCGACCCCCTCCACACCGACAGACCTGACCGGTGGCTACCGCGTGGACCACGAGAAGGATATGGTCAATCGTTTGCGCCGTATCGAGGGCCAGGTGCGTGGCCTGGTGGACATGATTCAGACCGGCCGCACCTGCGAAGAAATCGCCACGCAAATGTCTGCCACGCGCAAAGCGATGGACAAAGCTTTCTTCCGTATGATGACTTGCACGCTGATCGAAGCGGTGCACGAATCCAAGACCGACGAAGAAGCCATCATGGAAGTCGAACGATCTGCACGATTATTGGAAAAATTTGCATAAAAAAACCCGCCAATTGGCGGGTTTTTCAAGTGCGGTGGGAGGCACAGGGCTTACTTTGCGCCACCCAGAACCCACGCAGCCAAGGTCTTGGCATCGGCGTCGCTCAATGCAGTCTGTGCAGGCATGGGGATGGGGCCCCACTTGCCAGTGCCACCGGCCTTGATGCTCTTGATCAGGTTGGCCTCAGCGTCCTTTTGACCCGCATACTTTTTCGCAACTTCTTGGTAGGCCGGTCCGACCAGTTTTTTGTCCACGGTGTGACATGCCAGGCAATTGTTCTTTTGCGCCAGCTCTTTGCTGGCAAATGCGGGGGCGGAAATCAGAACGGCTGTGCCGATCAGTACTTGCACGAATTTCATTGTTGCTCCAAAAAAGTAGTGTAAATATAACCAAGAACCGATTTATGCAAACTAGGGTTATCGCGAATAGCGCGTTGCCATGATGTCAAGATGCAGGGGCTTCATCTTGCTGGCCATGCCTGCACAACCGAACGCCTCAAAACGTGCTTTGCAGATGTCGGCGGCGGCTTTTTTGGCTGCAATCAGCGCCTTGCGCGGGTCAAATTCGCTGGGCTGCTGGGCAAACACTTGGCGCATGGCACCGGTCATCGCCAGACGAATATCGGTGTCGATGTTCACCTTGCGTACGCCGCTTTGGATACCGCGCTGAATCTCTTCCACCGGCACGCCATATGTCTCTTTGATGTCGCCACCAAACTGGCGAATGATGGCCAGCCACTCTTGCGGCACGCTGCTCGATCCGTGCATCACCAGGTGGGTGTTGGGAATCTGCGCATGGATGGCGGCAATGCGGTCAATCGCCAGAATATCGCCCGTAGGCTTGCGGGTGAACTTGTACGCGCCGTGGCTGGTGCCGATGGCAATGGCCAGTGCGTCCACACCGGTTTTTTCGACAAAGTCTTTGGCTTGTACTGGGTCGGTCAACATCTGGTCGTGGCTGAGTTTTCCTACTGCCCCGATACCATCTTCTTCGCCCGCATCACCGGTTTCCAAACTGCCCAGGCAACCCAACTCACCTTCGACCGACACGCCCACGGCATGCGCCATGTCGCACACGCGCTGGGTCACATCCACGTTGTATTCGTAGCTGGCGGGCGTCTTGCCGTCGCCCATCAACGAGCCGTCCATCATCACGCTGGTAAAGCCGGAGCGGATGGACTGCTGGCACACCGCAGGCGTGGTGCCGTGGTCCTGGTGCAGCACCACCGGAATGTCAGGGTGCGATTCAACTGCCGCCAGCATCATGTGGCGCAGATACGCTTCGCCAGCGTACTTGCGGGCACCGGCCGAGGCCTGCAAGATGACCGGGCTGTTGGTGGCCTGCGCGGCCTCCATGATGGCCTGCACTTGCTCCAGGTTGTTGACGTTGAATGCGGGCACGCCGTAGCCGTGTTCGGCCGCGTGGTCGAGCATTTGCCGTAAGGAAATAAAAGCCATGAAAGTCTCCTAAGTTTTAAGTGAAATTGATCGTTAACCCGCTTGCGTGCGCTTCTGCAAGATCTCAAACGCCGGCAACGTCTTCCCCTCCAGCACCTCCAGAAACGCCCCACCGCCGGTGCTGATGTAACCCACTTGCTTTTCAATCCCATATTTGGCAATGGCAGCCAAGGTGTCACCCCCACCCGCAATGCTGAACGCGCTGGACTGCGCAATGGCTTGGGCAATGGTTTTGGTGCCGTTCTCAAAGGCGGCGAATTCAAAGACGCCCACCGGGCCGTTCCAGACAATGGTTCCGGCTTTCATTAACTGGGTCGCCAGGGCTTTCGCGGTCTCGGGGCCAATGTCCAGAATCAGGTCGTCATCGGCGACATCGGTCGCGGCTTTCACGGTGGCCACCGCATCGGGACTGAAGGTTTTGGCAGTCACCACATCCG
>JBEEJM010000066.1:0-3447 GCA_041169205.1 Pseudomonadota bacterium
ACAAAACAGGGCGGGCGTACCGAGTCGCAAGCAGCGCCAGAAAATGCTGGGCCAGCAAGGCGATGTCGGAGGTGCGCGCACGCAAGGGGGGAATCGTGATCTGAAACACCTTGAGGCGGTACATCAGGTCGGCGCGAAATTTGCCGACGTGAACCTGCTCTTCCAAGTTGCGGTTGGTGGCCGCGACAATACGCACATTCACCTGCCGGTCCGTCAGTGCGCCCAGCCGACGTACCCGCAGGTTCTCCAACACCCGCAACAGTTTGGCCTGCAATGCCAGGTCGAGCTCACCGATTTCGTCTAAAAATAATGTGCCGCCATCTGCGGCCTCAATCAGCCCGAGCTTACGGGCGTGGGCGTCGGTGAATGCGCCCTTTTCATGGCCAAACAGCTCGTCTTCCATCAGGTGGGCAGGCAAGGCGGCGCAATTGATTTCCACAAATGGCGCTCCTGCGCGTGGCCCTGCCTGGTGGCAGGCCCGTGCGACCAACTCTTTACCGGTGCCGGTTTCACCGAGTACCAAAATGGGTGCGACCGGTGATTGGTCTGCGGGTTCAATGGCGGCGACTTTGCGCACCCACGCACGCAAGGCCTGCATGGGGGGTGATTCACCGATCAGGGCGTCCAGACTGGCCTCCCGCGCATCCCGTTGGCGGTAGAAGGCCAGGGCCCGGCGTTCACCGCGCTCCGCCAGGGCGCGCTGCACTACGGCATGCAAACTGGCCAGCGCCACGGGCTTGGTCAACAAGTCCATGGAGCCCGCCTTCATGGCGTCTATCGCCAGGGTGACGCTGGCATGTCCGGTCACCATCACGATGCGCGGAGGGTCTTCTTGCTGGCGCAGGGCTTTGATGATTTCCAGCCCGTCCATGCCGGGGAGCTGGAAGTCCACGATCACCACGTCCGGCTGCAGTTGCATGGCGGTTTGCAGACCCAACGCACCGTCGTGCGCCACTTCCACCGTGTGGCCTTGCTTTTCAAAATACCGGGCCATGTTTTTTGCCAGTACCTGTTCGTCCTCAATGACCAGAAGTGATGCCATGGGGTGCTATTTTCAGGCCGCCGGTTGCACCGTAGCAAGTGGCAGCACGATCTCGACACAGGTGCCGTGTGGGGTGCCAGGGCGTAAGGTGATGCGCCCGCCCCATTGCTCCACCATGCGTTTGACCAGCGCCAGGCCTATACCCAGTCCGCCACTCTTGGTGCTGAAGAACGGGCGAAACAGGGCGCTGCTCAGGTCGGGTGAAACGCCAGGCCCGCTGTCGATGATTTGCAGCGCCAGGGTGTCGGCGTGTGCAGTCCACAGAACGGCAAGGCTGCCGCCCTGAGGCATGACGTCTATCGCATTGGCCAAAATACTGACCAGGATTTGCCGCAGCATGGCGCTGTGGGCCTGAACGGCGGGTGCTTGCTCTGCGGGCATGGACCACTGGATGCCACGGCGGTTCATTTCTGGCTCCATCTCCTGCAAGCACGCCCGAATCACGGGCGAGGGCCACACCAGTTCAGACTGCAAATGCGGCGCTTGGGCCACGCGCACCAGTTCTGTAATCCAGCGGTCGGCGCGATCGACTGCAGAGGTAATGTCGGCACAGTGTTCCGTAAAGTCTTGCGCTGAAGTCTCGCCGTTTTGCAGCATCTCGGCGGACACCCGGATGGACGCCAGCGGGTTGCGCAGGTTGTGCGCCACGGCGCTTGCCAGTTCTACGGCGGTGGCCAGTGTCTGGTTTTCGGCCAATCGGGCCTGCTGGTCGCGCATGACCCGGTCTGCGCGGGCCACCGTCCAGTACAGCGCGGCAAACAATCCGATGGCGCTGGCGGCACACGCCAACCAGAGCTGGATGAGGGTCTCGCGGATGGCGGCATTGAGCTGCACCGGCACTTTGTACAGCTCCATCACCCCCACGACCTGCCGGGTCTGCATATTCAGAATGGGGATGTAGCTCTCCACGTAAAAGGACGTACGCGCAGCCAACCCAATGTGCTCGTCCTTGTCGGGTTTGCTGTCGGCGTCTAGCCTGCCGCTGTGCACCACCAACCGGCCCTGCAGCGCATCATCCAACTCGTCATTCACGGGGTAGCGGCGGCCTATGAGTGCGGCGTCGGTAGACCAGGCCACGGTACCGTCCGGGCGGTAGGCATTGGCCCGCACTGGCTCGTTCATCGAAGCCACGTGCGCCATGGACTGCATGAACCGCTGGCGTAACTCCGGGTTGTCTGGGTTGGCCAGGAACTGCGCCGACTGGTCGGTCAGCAGCAGATTTTGAATGAAGTCCATGCTGACTTCGCCCTCGCGCTGCAGCATGCGCTGGGTCAGCATGTGCGACATCAGCCAACCCAGACCAATCGCAATAGCGGTTATGACCACCAGGCTGGTGAGGGCGAAGCGGCGACGCAGATGGATCGGTGAAGCAGCAAAGGCGTTGGCCATGGGCAAAGATCGGGTGTAGCACGCATGGCGGTTTACCAATGCACTTGCGACAACCATTGTGTCACCCGGGACGCGGGCTTGTCGCTTGCCCCGGAAATTTCGGCATGCACCGAGCTTCGCTCCTCGACTTCATTGCCATACTGGGTGGCGACGTAGGCGCGCATAAACCACTTCAACGGGTTTTCCACAATGGCATGGATATGCGGCCACTCCGCGCCAAACCATTCGAGCAGCATGTCCTCAATGGCATACCACTCGTTGGTGACGATGGGGCCGCCCTGAGACCAGTCATTGGCGGGGGAGTAGGTCACCGGATGCCAAAACCCGCTGTCCGGGTCGTGGTCGTCACCGGGTCGGGGGTCTACCGGGGCCAGCGCCAGCCCGGCCGCTTTGGCCACCCATGCGTTCAACAAAGCGCCGTCGAGTTTTTTCACGTTCATGGCCACGCTGTTTGCATGGTCCATGCCACCCATGGCGGCGTTAACCGCTGCAATCCAAGTGCTTGATTTGTATATGGAAATTGTTTGCCTGGTGACGGGCAGACTTAGATCTTTTCAAAACTGGGGCATATCACCCCCATTTGGGTGGGTCTTTTGCCCCAGTGCAGGTTATGCGCGCATCAAGGCTTCAATTTCGTCCGCATCCACCGGCACGCCACGGCTGATGAGTTCGCAACCCGTCTCGGTGACGATGGCGTCGTCCTCAATGCGGATGCCAATGTTGTGGAATTGCTCGGGCACGCCCACGGCCGGACGCACATAGATGCCGGGCTCAATGGTGAGCACCATGCCGGGCCGCAGAATGCGCGCAGGCCGGTCGATGAGGGTTTGGCCGGTGAGTGCGTCTTGGCGTTCACTGGTTTCGCCAATCTGGCTGGGCTCGTTGTAGCCGCCGCAGTCGTGCACGTCCATGCCGATCCAGTGGCTGGTGCGGTGCATGTAGAACTGAAAGTAAGCGCGCTTCTCGATCACGTCGTCCAACGTGCCGACCTTGTTTTTGTCGAGCAGCCCGACATC
>JBEEJM010000067.1:0-8256 GCA_041169205.1 Pseudomonadota bacterium
CCCATCGTCGGTGACTCCACCAAGCCTGGCCCGTATGTCGAGCACGTCAAGTTCCCACCCAACAGCATCTCGCAACCGCACTCCCACCCAGAGAGCCGGATGTACACCATCCTTTCTGGAACTTGGTATGTGGGTTACGGCGACACCTTCGACCCCGCGAAACTCAAAACCTTGCCACCGGGCAGCTTCTACACAGAACCTGCCAACGTGACGCACTTCTCACAAATTAAAGAAGATGGCGTGGTGGTTCAAATCATCGGGAATGGCCCCACCGCCACCCGTTTTTTTTCGCCGATGAGTGCGCCCGCAAAGTAGCGCCCTAGGAATCAACGTGTTGCACGCCCCAACCCTCAGGGTAAGCACTGAGGTTTTTCGTTGATTGATGCCCTTGTTCTTAATAGTGCGGTAATTGTTTTCAGCGAAACTCCTGTCAAACAACAAGTGCCAGACAGTCTGGGGAGTCAACAACCGTGAATGCCCCGAACAATGATTGACAGCCTGTCTCGCTTTGCATCCAGCTTCGTCGCCCTTTTGAGTGCAGAACCACTTGTGAATGTCGATGGTCGTATAGACGAAATTCGTGATGCGATGCTTGGAGCCCTAACACCCTATGTCGCCCTTGAACCCGTGTTGCCCAAAGCATGGATCAGCATTGGCGTTGCCACCGACATCCAAACGCTGTGGTACTTGCGCAGTGACTTGGTGGGTTTGCTTGCCGACTATTGCGGCGAAGGTGCGGCAAGAGAACAAGTCTCCGTCATCACGGAGATGTTCAGAGGGATCATCCCCCACGGCCAATTTCCTCGCGCTGGGCGTATCAGGAAGTAACGCGCGGATATGGGTACTACACAGTCCAGCAGCTTTGAACCCGGGCCCGCCACTGGCTTCATGAAGACCCTTCATGGTCGGCAACTTACGCCTGTGATCTACGTCAAGACTGACGCTGGACTGCTTGCTTTCAAGACGCGATCAGGCGAGATTCCACCTCGCTTGCGATCGGTGTTTCTCTTGTTCGACGGGAAAAAGTCTATCGATACCGTTTTTGCAATGGCGACCGAACTCGGTACGACCATTGAAGACATTGACTACCTGATCGCCTCCGGCATGCTGGCAGTAGTACCGGTCACCTACGTGGAGCCGGAACTCAATGTGGCCGCGGCACAGCAGAAGGAATCTGCAAGGCTTCTGACGGAAGCGAAGATGTACGCCAGCGCTTGGCCGATTGCGACGCAAATCACCGCATCACTCGGATTGCGCGGCTTCAGGCTAAATTTGGCCGTCGAAGCCGCAATGGGATACGCACAGTTGTGCGAGTTGCTGCCCAAAATACAGCTCGCAGTGGGTGCAGAAAAGTCTCGACCTCTGGAGGACGCGCTTGAGAAGGTTTTTTTGCTATAAACGTTGTCTAACGCGAAACATTCACATTGCGAATTACCGCTGTGGTGCCACCATAGAAAACCATGCCCCTTGTGGGTCTTGGCAATTCGCAATGAACATGGGACCGGGCACTTCCATCGGCCCATTCATCACCTTGCCGCCAGCCGCTTTGACCCGGTCCATCGCTGCGTCCAACGCGTCTACATTGAAATAGTAGGCCCAGAATGGGACCGGTGCTTCGGGCATCTTGGTCATCATGCCACCGGCCGCATCCGCACCCCCTGTCGAAAACAATCGGTACACGCCCATTGGCCCCATATCCATGTCTCGGACCTGGCTCCATCCGAAAAGGTCTGCGTACCAGTCAAAAGCTTCCAGACCATTGCCTGCGTGAAGTTCATTCCAGCCCACGGTGCCGGGCACCCCTTGCGACGCAGCGGGCATAGCCCCGTCGCCTTTTGGCTTGAAAATGATGAAGGCCGCACCATGCAAATCGGCGACCACGGCAAACCGCCCCACGTTCGGAATATCTTGCGGCGCTTGGAGTGTTGCTCCGCCTTTGGCCTGGATACGCGCAGCCCAAACGTCTACATCAGGAACCGCGATATACCCTTGCCAGCACGCTGGCGCGCCTCGCTCACACGCCTCTGCCGGGATCGGCATGATGCCGCCCACGCCTGTGGAACCTGCTGATATGACGGTGTACTCGTTCTCGCCGGGAAAAGCCTGCATGCTCCAGCCAAACACCTGCGCGTAAAACGCCTTCGCCGCAACCGTGTCGGTGGTGATGAGGTCATGCCATACAAAGGGATAAGCAGATGCTGTCATGTAGATCTCCAGTGTGAATTGGTAGACGCAATGCTAGCGGAAATGTGAACGTTGTCGCGCCCGTCAGTTTTTGCTTGGTACATAGCATGGTCTGCCGCACTGAGCAGGCTGTTCAAATCAGCGCCATCTTGAGGATGGGTGCTGATACCAATACTCGACGTCACGTTTGCGGTATGGCGGCCCAGCACGTAGACCGGGCGCAATGCCGTTAATATTTTCTCTGCAATCCTCCGCACATCCTCGGATGGGAGCGTGTCTTCGATCAAAACAACGAACTCATCACCGCCCAGACGTCCAACCACATCACCTTCCCGCACACAGGCTTGAATGCGCGCCGCGACTTGCTGGAGCAACAAATCGCCCATGTCATGTCCGAAATTGTCATTGACGGCTTTGAAATGGTCTAAATCAATGAACAGCACGGAAACAGCGCTTTTTTTCCGCTCAGCACGACTCAGGGCCTGCCTGAGTGCGTCCATGAACATGGCCCGGTTGGGCAACCCGGTGAGTTCGTCGTGAAACGCGCGATGGTGCAGCTCGTCGTGTACACGTTTTCTTTCATCGATATTGATCAACGCGGAGATGACGCACTCTTCGCCCAGATAACTGATGCGCTGTGATGAATACTGCGCCCAAAACGGCTGGCCATCCGCATCTTGGAGATGAAGCTCCAGGTTATTAACCGCCCCGGTGCTTTTCAAAGCAGAAATCAGCAGGTCCCGGTCCGTACCGACAACGTAAAAATCCCGCGGATCCAAAGTCTGAAGATCAGTATCGTGAATTTTGAATTGCTTTAGGCCGTGTTCATTGGCATAGACCACCGCCTCATCGGAGGAGCGGACGATGATGATGGGGAGTGGCGCAAATTGCAAAATGCTTTTGAGTTGTGTTTCCCCCTGGTGCAAAGCCTCTTGCGTGGCTTCACTTTGAATTACCAGCCGTCGAGAAAAAACATAAGCCGAACTAAGAAACACAGCTACCACCGCCGCCATGACAATGAGAATCAAGTTCGTCGATTTGCGCGCGATGTATCCCAGTGTGTAGGAGAAGTCGTCTTCCAGAGGCGTCAACTGCTTGTTAATGTCATGCAGCTTCAACAAAAATATATCCTGATCGACCTGCGAGAGTGAATGCGCAACAGTCATCTGGCGAATTTGTAGGCCCACCTGAATCATCTCTTCCAAATGACCGTCCGCCTCGGTCCAAATCTCTATCGCCCTGCTAATTTCAGGAATTTTTCGCAAGTACTGGAAGATAAAAATCATTCCATGGATGTCGTCGGGGTGAACCCGTCCTTGCAAGAACCCTGCATAGGCCACGTCCAAGTTGGGCGCTGGTTTTTCCAATTCCAGTCGCGTCGTTCGATCTCCTTGATTGACCATCAACGCTGTTAGATAGGCCGTGTAGTCCGCTTCATCGGCGTACAGACAGTAGCGCGACAAGGCATAGATGGCGTCTTTTTGGCCCTTGGACCAGAGACCCTCCGCTTCGACGTAGGCCCTGACAGAAGAAAGTAGCGCAATGCTGATGGCAGCGAACAGAAATAGCCCGATAACCATGGTCGCAAATATCCAGACGATCACGATCAGTCGTCGGCGCTTGCCTTCCGCCGGAGCATCGCCCCGTAGCTTTGTGGGAGAAAAGAACATCATGAACCTTTCTCTGTTTGACGTACCTCTTGACCATTCCATTATGGCGACCTTCAGTCGCTGTGCGGTGTCCCTTTTTTGAACTGCATCAGACGCGTAGAAAGAGAGTAAATGACTAGGACTTGGCCCGTAGTGTTTCCTTTGCCAAGTCAATGCTGCAGGCTAAGCAGTTGAAGATTGGTTGGGCAAATTTTTGCACAAAAGTAAACGGCCTGCTGCTCTGTTTAAGTCGCAACAGGCCGTTGTCATTGGCGGTGGACGCAGTCTCAGGCAAAACCCTCTCTGGTAAAAATTCCCGTTAACAGGGAGTTGCCAAGTGCCTTGCAGGGAAGGCACGGGTGATATGGCATCGAAATCAAATCAGCATTTCACTGGCCCTGGCGCCGCCACGTACATTGCAAATCGCATGTTTCTTCACCGTCCAAAGTTGGGCGGAAGAATATGCCAACCAGCAAGATCTCCTGCGGTGTTTTCATCCAGCCGAGTGTGTTTAACTTCTGGCGGAGCCTTGTCCTCCAGTTCAATATGGGCAGATCCGGACAGCTTGTCCGGGAAAACCGCCAGACACTTCCCTGGCCCCATCGTCGACTTGTACAAAATCGCCTCAAATCCAGCAGCACGGACCAATTCAGCCAAGATGTGACTGCGGGCGGGCAAACCGAATTGGGCAGGCTGGACTCTCCAGTTGTGCTTCAGTACAGCGATGTAAAGGCCTTGGCCACTTTGAATCATGTTGAGGTCAGTCTGCTTCATGCCGAGCTTCTTCTTCAAGATTTTTGCTCGATCCGGCATTTTGATTTTTTTGAGAACTTTAGCCACAGCATCCAAGTGGCGGGGCGTCGTCATATCAAAAACACGATCAATCCGCCCCTGCAACAGCACCGTTGAATTGCTGCGTCCATGCGTCAGTGCCAGTTCTTCTGGCTTTAGCCCGTCAACCGTCTCCGACGATTTGAGTTGAAACTTCTCCCGGTATGCCGTTTCATAGTTCTCTGCCAAGTACAACGCTGGCCATGGGCTGAGCGTTCCCGGGTCCAGATCCATGCCCGCATTGAACCGCGCTCCATAGCCCGTCAGACTGCCCGCACTCGACAACGGCTGGTTCGAAAACTGGTAGTCAACGATTCGCACCCATCCTTGACACACAACGGGTGTTGGCTGATGCTGTTGAAGCGTCGCAATCAACTCAGCGCGCAAACGTCGCCGTTCAGGCTCCAGGGCGAAGTACAGATTCGCCTCTAACTCGTCCAAATCTTTGGAAAGTGCGGTCCAACGGTCAATGGACTCGCTGCTGAATCGATCCAGTTCACGGATACCAAGCGGCGCAACCGGCGTCGATCGCGCTGCGGGAATGAGGGGCTTCTTGGGTTTGGGCAACGCAACCTGCCCAATCAGGACATTTCAGGTTCTTGAACTGGCGGGCGAGTCTTATCGATGATCGCGTTAATGATGAATTTTCGTAAGCGCTCAAAACGCCCCAAGCGAATCATGTCCCTTGGAGAGACATCGCCCAGCATGGGATTGCGCGCCTTGAACCAAGTCACCGTCTTATCGGTATCCCCATCAAAGAATTTGGCCACCATATTGATGGTGATGCCGATTTCTTCCAAGCGCTCACGGACTGGCTCCGGAATGGCATCGTCATAGCGTACCGACTTCAAAGAGACAGACGCCAGCTTAGAAACGTCTTCCCGCTTGAGACCCAGGACTTCAGGAACCACCTTGGGTTGAAAGGCGTGGCCTGCCCCAAAGTGGAAGTAGTCCTCAGGAACACTGTCAAACAAGCTGAAACCCGCCGTTGGCTGGGCACTCGTCATTTGGATCATAAAAACCTCTCGCCACAAAAAAAACGCGCTTGGGCCACGAATAAAACAAATTTCAACCAACTATTAACCAATATTTTACCTCTTCGACCTATAGCCTCTGAAGTGGACCCCATCCTCAAGACAGACTTGACTATGTAAAGTCCAGCTCCGATTACCACCACAGCTTATTGGAAGTTGACTCTTATAGCCAAGAAGAATATCTCTTCAATATGAAAATCGCGAAGGCTTACGACACACGGCAAATGTCTTTGTCAGATGCTTACTATTTGATGGAGAGAAGTTCAAATCAAATATCTGAACGTCGTGCAACCAGTGAACCACCAAAAAGCATTGCATTTACATGCGACTCTCAGTCTTTCGGCGGGATGACCACGACTAAATGCCAATAGGCTACACATCTGCATAGCCAAGCGGAGGTTCTTTACACAAAAGAAAACGGCCTGCTGCTATGTTTTAAGTAGCAACAGACCGTTGTATTTGGAGGAAGAGGTGGGATTCGAACCCACGGTACCTTGCGGTACGCCTGATTTCGAGTCAGGTACATTCGGCCACTCTGCCACTCTTCCATGCGTCTTAGCGACACCTGCGTGTATTTTAGCAGCACGAAGGCCGCATTCTATCAGGGGCGCAGTGCCTCTAGGCCGCCCATGTAGGGGCGCAGCACTTCGGGCACGGTAATGCTACCGTCGGCGTTCTGGTAATTCTCCAATACGGCCACCAGCGCGCGGCCTACGGCCAGGCCCGAGCCGTTCAAGGTGTGGACCAACTCGTTCTTGCCTTGGGCGTTTTTAAAGCGGGCCTGCAGGCGACGCGCCTGGAAGGCTTCGCAGTTGGAGACCGAACTGATCTCGCGGAAGGTGTTTTGTGCGGGCAGCCACACTTCGAGGTCATAGGTTTTGCTGGCACCAAAACCCATGTCGCCAGTGCACAGGCTCATCACGCGGTAGGGTAGGCCCAGTTTTTGCAGAATGGCTTCGGCGTGGGTCACCATGGTTTCCAGCGCTTCGTAGCTCGTGTCGGGGTGCACGATTTGCACCATTTCCACTTTGTCGAACTGGTGCTGGCGAATCAGGCCACGCGTGTCGCGTCCGGCGCTACCGGCCTCGGAGCGAAAGCACGGGGTGTGGGCGGTCAGCTTGATCGGCAGGTCGGCCTCTGGCGTGACGACATCGCGCACAAAGTTGGTCAACGGCACTTCGCTGGTGGGAATGAGGTACAGCGCGGTGTTGTCCGGCTGGGCTTCGCCTTCTTGTCCGCCCTTTTTGGCGGCGAACAGGTCGCCTTCAAACTTGGGCAACTGGCCGGTGCCGCGCAGGCTGTCGCCGTTGACGATGTAGGGTGTGTAGCACTCGGTGTAGCCGTGCTCGGTGGTTTGCACGTCCAGCATGAACTGGCTCAGTGCGCGGTGCATGCGGGCGATGGGGCCCTTCATCACGGTAAAGCGCGAGCCGGTGAGCTTGACGCCCATCTCAAAGTCCAGCCCCAGCGGGGTGCCCAAATCGACGTGGTCTTTGACTTCAAAGTCGTAGGCTTTCGCAGTGCCCCAGGTGCGCACCACCACGTTGCCGTGCTCGTCCGCACCCAAAGGCACCGATTCGTGCGGCAAGTTGGGTACGGCCAGCAGCAGGGTTTGCATCTCGACCTGAATCGCATCCAGGCGGGTGGCAGAGGCATCTAGCTCGGCTTTGAGGCCTGAAACCTCGGCCAAGGCCGCGTCCGCCTCCGCGTGCTGGCCTTTGCCTTTGAGCATGCCGATTTGTTTGCTAACCGTGTTGCGCTTGGCCTGCAACTCTTCGGTGCGCATCTGGATGGTTTTGCGCTCGGCTTCCAGTGCGGTGAACGCCACCACGTCCAGAAACGCTTGTGGGTTTTTGCGGGTTTGCAAACGCGCGACTACGGAATCCAGGTCTTTGCGCAGCAGGGTGATGTCTAACATGGTGTTCTCGTACTTTTAAGTCAAATTTAAGTCAAATTGGGCTGTAGCCCCCGATTTTATTGCGCAAGTAGCTACTATTTTGATAGCATTTTCACAGCATCTGCGCAGCCACTCAGGCGTCCAGGCGCAGGCCTTTTGGCAGCGGGAACTTCACGGTTTCTTCAATGCCGTCCATCTTGCGCACCGACACCGCGCCCAGCGCCTTGATGCGGTCGATCACGGCTTTCACCAGAATCTCGGGGGCCGAAGCGCCAGCCGTCAGGCCCACGCGGCTACGGCCTTCGAACCATTCGGCCTGCAGCTCTTCGGCACTGTCCACCATATAGCTCTCGGTGCCTAGTTTTTTGGCGACTTCGCGCAGGCGGTTGCTGTTGGAGCTAGTGGGGCTGCCCACCACGATGACGATGTCCACCTGCGTCGACATGATCTTGACGGCATCCTGGCGATTTTGGGTGGCGTAGCAAATGTCTTGCTGCTTGGGCTCGCGCACCTGGGGAAAGCGCGCTTTCACCGCAGCGGCGATCTCGGCTGCGTCGTCCACACTGAGCGTGGTTTGGGTCACCACGGCCAGTTTGGCGGTCTGGCTGGGCTCGATGCGTGCCACGTCGGCCACGCCTTCCACCAGGTGGATGCCACTGTC
>JBEEJM010000068.1:0-3014 GCA_041169205.1 Pseudomonadota bacterium
GTCGACGCCCACCGTGCGCATGAGTTTGAGCGTCTCGGTGTAGGCCCCAATGAGAATGTGCTGCCCGTTGTCCAGAACCACCGGCGTGCCGTCCGGCAAAGTGTCATTCATGGCTCTAGCCCGCCCACCAACTGCGCGGGCTGCTTCAAAAACGATAGCGCTGTGCCCGGCTTGCGCAGCCTCGACCGCCGCCGCCATACCGGCCCAGCCTGCACCAACGATGGCAACTTTCACATTCTTCCCAGGGCTTGCACCTTCCACGCCAGCCACAGCTTGCGCACCGGGGTGAGCTTGATGCGCTGGTGCAGCACCTGGAAGTTTTCCAACTCAATCTCGCGCAGCAGGGTGCGGTAGATGCTGGCCATCATCAGGCCGGGCTTTTGCGCGCGGCGGTCTTGCGCGGGGAGCAGGGCCAGAGCCTCGTCGTACAGCGTATGGGCGCGCTGGGCCTGGAACTGCATCAGCGCGACAAACCGGTCGGAATAGGTGCGCTTCAGAATCTCGTGCGCCTTCACATCAAAGCGTTGTAGCTCGTTCACCGGCAGGTAGATGCGCCCACGCAGCGAATCTTCACCCACGTCTCGGATGATGTTGGTGAGCTGCAGCGCCTGGCCTAGTTTGTGCGCGTAGGCGGTGGTTTGTGAATCGGTCTGGCCAAAGATACCGGCTGCCACTTCGCCCACCACACCGGCTACCAGATGGCAGTAACGCTCCAGGTTGGGGTAGTCGAGGTAACGGGTTTGCTCCAGGTCCATCTGGCAGCCTTCGATGACGGCCAGCAGGTGGCGTGCTTCGATGTGGTAGGTCTTGGTGTGCGGCATCAGCGCCTGCATCACCGGGTGACTGGGTTGGCCCGCAAAGGCCTTGCCCACTTCGCTTTGCCACCAGGCCAGCTTGGTGGCGGCTACGCCCGCGTCCGTCATTTCGTCCACCACGTCGTCCACCTCGCGGCAGAACGCATAAAAGGCGGTAATGGCGGCGCGCCGGGGTGCGGGCAGAAAGAGAAAAGCGTAATAAAAGCTGCTGCCAGAGGCGGCGGCTTTTTCCTGGACATATTGCTGCGGGGTCATGGGCTTATTGTCGCCTAGGGTTGGTGTCCCTCGGCCATGCAGGCATGGCCTCTTCCTATACCTACGCAAAACGCCCGCCCCTTGCCTGATGCGGGCGAGTGCTCAGACACAGCGTCGGCAGTTCACATCCAGATCGCCCGCCAAACCATGACGGAGTAGTCCCACCACTTCAGCGTCGGACGGGTTTGCAGGGTGGCGTAGTTCAGCGCTTCGATCTTGTCCAAAATCTGCAGCCCGCCTTGCACCACCAGACGCAGCTCCCAGCCAGCGCGGCCGGGGATGCGGTGCACTAATTTTGAGCCTTTTAGCATGCTAGCCTTCGCCGATGCTGCGCAAGCAGCTATCAAATTGGTAGCGTTCTGGGTTTGCTTGCGGGCCATAACATCCTGCTGGCTCACACCAAAACGGCTGCGCATTTCTTCGGTGAGGTAGTAGCGGCTACGGGGAATATCCACGCTCAGGTCTTGCCAGAAGTTGATGAGCTGTAGCGCGGTGCAGATGGCGTCGCTCTCGGCCAGGGCCTCTGGGCTGGTGACGCCATACAGGTGCAACAGCAAGCGGCCCACGGGGTTGGCGGAGCGGCGGCAGTAGTCCCACAGCTCGGCTTCGGTGGCGTAGCCGGATTGGTCGCGGGATTTCTCGGTGTCTTGCACAAAGGCGTCCAACAGATCGTGCAGCAGTTGCTCCGGCAACTGGTGGGTGGCGATGGCCTGGTGCAAGGGCGCAAACACCTGGGGCCAGCGCGTGCTCCAAGGCGTGGTGTTGGCGCTGGCGGCTGTCAGGTCTTGGCGGTACGCGTGCAACTGCTGTAGCCGCTCAGCGGCGGTGGCGTTGCCCTCATCGGCAATGTCATCCGCCGTGCGGGCAAAGTGGTAAATCGCGGCGATGGGGGCGCGCAATTCCTTGGGGCATAGCCATGACGCCACCGGAAAATTTTCGTAATGGGTGATGGCTTGAGGCATGGGCTGATTTTGCCTGCACTGGACAAGGCCTTTACCCAACACCGCTTGACAAGCCGACTTGAAAAAACTAAATTACTAACCAATTGGTCATTAGCGATCTGCGTGACCCGTATTTCCCCCGTTTCCCCCTATTCCTTTTCAACAGGCATTGCCATGTTCAAACGCATTCTTTTCCCCGTGGCCACCGGTGTCGCGCTGGCCTTGGCGCTTTCCGCCTGCTCCAAACCCGCTCCTACCGAGGAGCCGATTCGCGCGGTCAAGGTGATGACTGTCGGCCTGGACGGCCTGCATTTCGGCGCGGAATATGCCGGTGAAGTGCGTGCCCGCGTGGAATCTCGCCTGGGCTTTCGGGTCGGCGGCAAGATCATCCAGCGCCCGGCCGAAGTGGGGCAGCGGGTCAAAGCCGGCCAGGTGCTGGCGCAGCTGGACCCGCAGGACTACCAGCTGTCGGCCGATGCGGCCCGCGCAGGCTTGGCCGCAGCCACGACCAACCGCGACCTGGCCGCGGCAGACATGAAGCGCTACAAAGATTTGCGCGACCAAAACTTCATCAGCGGTGCCGAGCTGGAGCGCCGCGAAGCCACCCTCAAAGCGGCCCAGGCCCAGCTAGAGCAGGCCCAGGCACAGTTGAGCGGGCAGGGCAACCAAGCGTCCTACACGCGGCTGGTGGCCGATGTCTCGGGCGTGGTGACTTCGGTGGATGCGGAGGTCGGCCAGGTGGTGGCTGCGGGCACGCCCGTGGTGCGTATTGCGCAGGACGGCCCGCGCGACGTGGTGTTTGCCGTGCCGGAAGACAAAGTGGTGTTGATCAAAGTAGGCTCCAAAGCCGAGGTGCGGGGCTGGTCTGCAGGCGCGCACATGCAGGGTGTGGTGCGTGAGGTAGCGGCCAGTGCCGACCCGGTAACCCGCACGTTTGCGGTGAAGGTGGCGCTGGACGCCAAAGACCCGCTGGCGCTGGGCGCTACCGTGTCGGTGGTGCCGC
>JBEEJM010000069.1:0-6479 GCA_041169205.1 Pseudomonadota bacterium
GCCTGGGCCGGGGCGCGGTGCCCAACCTGAGTCTGGCGCACAACCTGCTGCTGACGCGCAATGAATCCATCTCCTTCCCGCGTTTTGCGGGCGGCTGGATTCGGGTGCGGCAGCTGGAGTCGCACGCCGCTGACCTCATTCAGCGTTTCAACGTCAAAGCCGGGGGGCCGCGCGCGGTGGCGCGTTCCCTGTCGGGGGGTAATTTGCAAAAGTACATTGTGGGCCGTGAAATTGATGCCAAGCCCAAGCTGTTCATCGTCTCGCAACCGACCTGGGGCGTCGACGTGGGCGCAGCGGCCCAGATTCGCGGTGAAATTTTGGCGCTGCGTGACGCAGGTTGCGCGGTGCTGGTGGTGAGTGAAGAGCTTGATGAGTTGTTCGAAGTGTGCGACCGGCTGCACGTGATCGCTCGCGGCAAGTTGTCGCCCTCGGTACCCATGGCGGAAGCCACGGTCGAAAAAATTGGTGAATGGATGAGTGGTTTGTGGGATGCCTCGGCTGCCACCCAAAGTGCGGAGGTCGAGCATGCTTAAGGTGAAACTCGAAGCGCGGCAGCAGCCGTCGCAATTCTGGAGCTACGGCTCCCCGGTGCTGGCGTTGTTGTTTACGGTGGTCATCGGCGTGCTGCTGTTTGTGGTACTGGGCAAAGACCCGGTGCGTGGCCTGCAGGTGTTCTTTTGGGAGCCCATCAAGAGCGGCTACGCGCTGGGCGAGCTGGTCGTCAAAGCCACCCCGCTGCTGCTGATTGCGCTGGGGCTGGCCGTGAGCTTTCGCTCTAATGTGTGGAACATCGGTGCCGAAGGGCAGTACATCATGGGTGCCGTGGCAGCCAGCGGCATTGCGCTACTGGCCGAGAAGACCACCGGCGGCTGGATTGTGGTGCCGATTGTGCTGGCCGGTGTGTTCGGCGGCATGGCGTGGGCGGGTCTCACCGCCTTCCTGCGCGACAAGTTCAACGCCAATGAAATTTTGGTGAGCCTGATGCTGGTCTACGTGGCCGTGCAGGTGCTGGGCTATATGGTCTCTGGGCCGTGGAAAGACCCTGCGGGCTACAACTTCCCGCAAACCAAAAACTTCGATCTGGTGACGCGTATTCCCCGGATGTTTGAGGGCTCACGCTTGTCCATCGGTGTGCTTTTTGCCTTGCTGGGTGTAGGCGGTATGTGGGTGTTTCTGTTTCGCACCCGTGCCGGTTTTGCCCAGCAGGTGGGTGGCTTGGCTCCTGCAGCTTCTCGTTACGCAGGTTTCTCTTCACGCAAGGCGTTGTGGACCGCGCTGCTGATTTCTGGTGGCATGGCCGGGCTGGCCGGTGCGCTGGAAGTGGCAGGGCCCATCGGGCAACTCACACCGTATGTGCCTGCGGGCTACGGTTTCGCGGCGATCATCGTGGCCTACGTGGGGCGCTTGCACCCGGTGGGCATGGTGTTGTCGGCCCTGTTGATGAGCATGTTCTACATCGGCGGTGAGCTGGCCCAGTCGCGCATGGGCTTACCCAAATCGCTGACTGGTGTATTCCAGGGCTTGTTGCTGTTTACCTTGCTGGCCTGTGACACGCTGGTGAATTACCGCCTGAAATGGGCGTCTGAGGGAGGGAAGAGCTAATGGAATCCTATGCACTGCTGATTGCCGCCACGCTGAATGCGGGCACGGTATTGGCCATCGCCGCTTTGGGCCTGCTGATCAACGAAAAAGCGGGCATCGTCAACCTGGGGGCCGAGGGCATGATGCTCTGCGCCGCCATTGCCGGTTTTGCCACCGTGGTGCACACCGGAAGTGACACCATGGGCTTTGCCGCCGGTATGGCGACGGGCGCGGTCATGGCGGCCATCTTTGGCGGGCTGGTGATCTGGCTCAACACCAACCAATACGCCACCGGCTTGGCCTTGAGCCTGTTTGGTGCGGGCTTTTCGGCCTTTGCCGGCATCGCCTATGTGCAGGAAAAAATTCCTGAACGCCCTTCGTTTGAGATTCCCTTTTTGACCGACATGCCGTTTGTGGGGCAAGCGGTATTTCGCCAGCACCCCATGGTGTACCTGACGGTGATTTTTGCCCTCGCCTTGATCTGGTTTTTGTACCGCACCCGTTCCGGTCTGATTCTGCGCAGCGTGGGTGAGAGCCCTGAATCGGCCCACGGCCTGGGCTACCCGGTGCGTCTCATTCGCCTGGCGGCGGTGGTGATGGGCGGTGCCCTGTGCGGTTTGGCGGGGGCCTACATTTCCATTATTTACACGCCGCTGTGGGTGGAGGGCATGGTGTCCGGCAAGGGCTGGATTGCGCTGGCACTCACCACCTTTGCTACTTGGCGGCCCGCGCGCGTGCTGCTGGGTGCTTACCTGTTTGGTGGCGTGACCATGTTGCAGTTTCACTTGCAGGGTGTGGGTGTCGAAGTGCCCCCCCAGTTCCTGAGCATGCTGCCTTATGTGGCCACAATTGTGGTGCTAGCCCTGATCTCGCGCAACCCGCGCTGGATTCGTATTAATATGCCAGCTGCCATTGGCAAACCGTTTTATCCCGGCTCTTGAGTTTTTAACTTTCCCCTTGCTAACCCTTCGTTTTTTTAAAGGAATTGAAATGACAGATTTGCAGAAACGTTCCCTCCTGAAAATTGCGGCACTGACCGCTGTAGCCAGTGCGGCCCTGATCGGCTGTGGCAAGAAGGAAGAGCCAGCTCCCGCGCCAGCACCCGCACCAGCTGCTGCAGCTCCCGCTGCCAAGGCAGAGCCCTTGAAGATCGCTTTTGCTTACATCGGCCCTGTCGGTGATGGCGGCTGGACTTATGCCCACGACCGTGGTCGCAAAGAGTTGGAAAAAGAATTGGGCGACAAGATCAAAACCACGTTTGTGGAAAACGTGCCGGAGTCTGCCGACGCTGAGCGTGTCATCCGTGACATGGCTGGCCAAGGCAACAAGCTGATTTTCGGCACCACGTTTGGTTACATGGAGCCCATGCTCAAGGTCGCGGCCGACACCAAGGGCGTGAACTTCCAGCATGCCACCGGCTACAAAACTGCCGAGAACATGAGCACCTACGACAGCCGCACCTACGAAGGCGCGTACATGGCGGGTGTGATTGCCGGCAAGATGACCAAGACCAACACGCTGGGCGTGGTGGCGTCGGTGCCAATTCCTGAAGTGATTCGCAACATCAACAGCTTCACGCTGGGCGCGCAGAGCAGCAACCCCAAAGTCAAGACCAAAGTGGTGTGGGTGAACGAGTGGTTCAACCCACCGAAAGAAACCGAAGCCGCTACCAGCCTGATCAACGGTGGTGCAGACGTGCTGTTCCAGAACACTGACTCGCCTGCCGTGCTCAAGACCGCGCAGGACAAGGGCAAGCGCGCCTTTGGTTGGGACTCTGACATGACTGCCTACGGCCCTAAAGCCCACCTGGCATCTGCGATCATCAACTGGGGTCCTTACTACATCAAGGCCACCAAGGACGCGCTGGAAGGCAAAAATGCTTCCACGCAAAGCTGGTGGGGCGTGAAAGAAGGTGCGATTGATATCGTGTCCATCGCCGAAGATGTGCCAGCGGACACCAAGGCCAAGGTTGAAGCCGTCAAGGCGGGCCTGAAAGACGGCACCTTCGTGATCTGGAAGGGTCCGATTGTTGACAACACCGGCAAAGAGCAACTCAAGAAAGACGAAGTCGCTGACGACAAATTCTTGGGCGGTCTGGGTTTCTACGTCAAGGGCGTGGAAGGCAAGATCCCCGGCGGCAAGTAATCTAGTACTGCTGTCGTCACAAGGCCGCCCTCGGGCGGCTTTTTTCATGGTGCGAAAGAGACAACGGGGCGCGGGTCTTAAGACCTTGTTAAGGATCCATTCCTAACATGGGTCAATCTACAGACATGATTCTCAGAATCCGGCCCGCATGCATTTTTCTGAAGCCACAGATTTTGGCGCGTTGATCGACGGTGGTTGGATCTACAAGGACCCGGAGCAGTCGGGCGTTGCCCGCGGTGTTGACAAAATCTTGCATTGGGATTTGGCGGCTTTTGATGCCTGGCTGTTTGGCCAGGCGCATTGGCGCAGTTTCCCGAAAGTGCGCCAGCAACTGATAGGCCTGCGCGAGCAGCTGACCTTCTCTTTCCGAACACACCTCGACAATGACGCGGCGTTGCTGCAGGCCGTACAGGACTATTTTTTAGAGACCCGGCGATTGGCGCAGCGGCTTGACAATTTGCCCACTGCCCTGCGAAGTGCCATGCTGGCGCTGTTGCCCACGCAGGCGCAGCCCAAACGCGGCAAGCTCGACGGCAGAAGCACCAAGCGCATTCAGCGCCTGTACCAACAGATGGTGGAGTCGGGGCAAAAGTATGGTGCCCAGACCAAGCTGGCGCGCCAGTACGGTGTGTCGCTCACCACCCTGCGCAAAATATTGCAGTCACCCCACTAGAGGCTCAGGCTTGCACCACGCGCTGGGTTTGCGTGCCCAGGCCGTCAATCCCCAAATGCAAGGTTTGCCCTGCGCGCAAAAACACCGGTGGCTTCTGTCCCATGCCCACGCCGGGAGGCGTACCTGTGGAGATGACATCACCGGGTTGCAGGCTCATGAAACGACTCAGATAGCTGATCAGAAACGGCACCTGGTAGACCATGGTGGCGGTGGAACCATTCTGAAAGCGTTTGCCATCAACCTCCAACCACATGCGCAGCGCTTGGGGGTTGGGCACCTCGTCGGCAGTGACCAGCCAGGGGCCGGTGGGGCCAAAGGTGTCACAGCCTTTGCCCTTGTCCCAGGTGCCGGAGCGTTCCAGCTGGTACTCCCGCTCTGACACATCGTTGACGACGCAGTAGCCCGCCACGTGCTGCAGGGCATCCGCCTCGGCAATGTAGCGCCCACCTTGTCCGATGACCACGCCCAGCTCGACTTCCCAGTCGGTCTTGTGGGAGCCCCGGGGGATTTCTACGTCGTCGTCGGGCCCCACCACGGCGCTGGTCCATTTGTTAAAGACGACGGGCTCGGGTGGCACCTGCATGCCAGCCTCGGCGGCATGGTCGGAATAGTTCAGGCCGATGCAGATAAATTTGCCAATCTGGCCCACGCACGGGCCCAAGCGCAGGTCTTTTTGCGGAGTGCCCGCCACCAACGGCAGAGACTCCAGGTCCAGCGCTTGGAGGCGCGCCAGACTGGCGGGCAGCAGTGCGTCTAGCGCGAGGTCCGGGATGATGTGCGACAAATCGCGTACACGTCCTTGGCTGTCGAGTACGCCGGGTTTTTCCAGGCCAGCAGGGCCATAGCGCAGCAGTTTCATGGGAGTCTCCTTGAGGGTTCAGTCTAGCGCAGCAATACGGTAGAGTGCAGTGATTGCATGCTTTTGGAGACATGATGAACCACCGACCGATCCCTGCCGAGCGCTTGCCGGAACTGCTGCGCCGCATGCCCAAGGCAGAGCTGCATATGCACATTGAAGGCTCGCTGGAGCCGGAGCTGATGTTTGCGCTGGCCGCGCGCAACAGCGTCCCGTTGCGCTTTGCCAGCGAGCAAGCCTTGCGTGATGCGTATGTGTTCAACAACCTGCAAGAGTTTTTGGACATTTACCACGAGGGCACGATGGTGCTCAAGACCGAGCAAGACTTCTATGACATGACCTGTACCTATTTGGCACGGGCGCAAGCGGACAACGTGCTGCACACCGAAATTTTCTTTGACACCCAGACGCACACGGGGCACGGCCTCAGTGCCGAAATGGTGATCAACGGCTTGCACCGTGCGTGCGCCGATGCACCCGCCAAATTCGGCATGACGGCGTCGCTCATTTTGTGTTTTTTGCGCCACCTGAGCGAAGAAGAAGCCTTTGCGTGCCTGGAGCAGGCACTGCCGCTGCGCGACAAAATTGTCGGCATTGGTCTGGCATCTAGCGAAGTGGGGCATCCGCCGGAGAAGTTTGCCAAAGTGTTTGCACGCGCGCGTGAACTGGGTTTCCGTTTGGTTGCGCATGCGGGTGAAGAAGCGCCACCGGCCTACATCTGGAGTGCGCTGGATGTGCTCAAGGTCGAGCGCATCGACCACGGCGTGCAGGCGATTCACGATGCCGCATTGATGCGCCGCTTAGCCGACACCAAGATGCCACTCACTGTGTGCCCGCTGTCCAACCTCAAACTGAAGGTGTTCCCTGACCTCACGCACCACACCATCGGGCGCATGTTGGATGCCGGCATTGTGGCCACCATCAACTCCGATGATCCGGCGTACTTTGGCGGCTATATCAACGAGAACTTCACCCAGACTTTTGCGGCCCTGGGCTTGACCTCGCAGCATGCGTACACGCTGGCGCGCAACAGCTTTGAGGCTAGCTTTATCGATGCCTCCGTGCGTGCGCGCTATGTGCAGCGCCTGGACGAGGTGTTTGCGACGTTTGCGTAACTTTGAATAGCGCGCACTAGCGCCGAAGAATGGCTTTCACCGTGTGTCTGGCCTTGGGCAGCCAGCCCAGCTTGTGCCAGCGTATCCACATCAGGTAGCCACGCAGGCA
>JBEEJM010000070.1:0-14942 GCA_041169205.1 Pseudomonadota bacterium
CATATTGGCCAGAAAATCCGATTTGGCGTGGCTGGCAGCTTCGGCTTCGTCTTTGGCTTTTTGCAACTCATCTTGCGCCAGCTTGGCAGCGGTAATGTCAGCAAAATACCCGTTCCAGACCCACTGGCCCTGGGCCAATTTGCGAGGGCGCGCTTCGCCATGCACCCACACCAGCGCACCAGTCAACGCATTGACAAACCGCATGTCAATCGACATGGCCTGCGAGACGGCGCTGGCACCCTTCAGTTCAGATAAAAAATGGGGCCGATCGTCTTTGAACACACGCTGGCGCAATAGATCAGAGTCTTGCACGATGGCTTCCGAAGAAACACCGCACATCTTCTCAATAGCGTCGCTGATAAAGGGGATTCGGAACTGCCCGTCGCCCGTCGCATAAAACTGAAACACCGCCACGGGCACGTTTTGCGTCACCTCACGCAAGCGGGCATCGGCCTCTTTGAGCTCGGTAACGTCTTGCCAAATACCGGTAAATACGGTGGCTCCGTCGGCGGCCAGCTCGGGCTCCGGGCTGATCTCCGAGCGAATCCAGCGCATGTCGCCCTGGGCCACCCGTGCCCGGTATTCACCACGCCAGGCCACGCGCCGCAGCGCGGCATCTTGCAGAGACTGCCAGACCTGTGCCCGATCTTCTTCCACCACCTGCTGGCGCACCAGCAATGGGTTCTCTACCAGTGCCTGAGGGGTAATACCGAGCACCTCTTCGACCCGGTCGCTGACAAAGGTGTAGCGAATATGCCCCGCCGCAATTTGCACCTGAAACACCACGCCAGGCACGGTGTTCGTGATGCGCCGCAAGCGCGCCTCGGCGGCCTTGATGGTGGCTTCCATCGTCTTGCGCTCGGTGATGTCGGTGCGAATGGCGATATACATTGACGGCGTGCCGGTCTCGTCTCGCAAAGGCACGATGGTGGCGTTCACCCAATACAGCTTGCCCGTCTTGCTGCGATTGCATATCTCGCCATGCCACACCTTGCCAGCGGTAATGGTGCTCCACAGGTTGGCAAAAAAGGCCTTGTCCTGCACACCCGAATCGAGAATGCGGTGGTTTTTGCCAAGCAATTCTGTGCGTGAGTAGCCGCTGATTTCGCACAGCCTGTCGTTGGCATAAATGATGTTGCCTTGCACATCGGTGGTGCTGACGATGGCGTGCTGGTCCAGCGCAAATTTTTGGTGCGCCAAGTCGGTCAGTGCGAACTGCAAATCGCGTTGACTGTCTTCTTTTTGTTGTACCAGGGTGCTCATCAACTCGGAGAGGCTCTCCAGGTTGTCGCCATGCAGCTCGGGCTGGTCAAAGTCCACGAACTCCATCAGGCCCATTGCGGTGGCGCGCAAGGACTCGATGGCCCGTGTACGGCTGCCAAGCTCTTCACGCAAACGGGAGTTGCTCTCGGTCAGTTCGACCGAGCTCAGCTCCAGGCTGCGGGTTTTGAGCTCCAGATCGCGGTCGCTTTGTTGGTAGGCCTCGTCCACGCGTTTCAGTAGCATACCCATGCCACCCAGCAACCCAGCAGCTTGGGGCGACACCGCGCCATTCGCGCCGAGCTGCACCAGTTCGGCCAGCACCGTGGTCAGCGTCTGCGCATCAACGCCCAGAGCCCGCTGTATTTGTCGGGTAAGAAGCTTGTGCATGGGTGCAATGTGCCCTAAGGGTCAGGCCGCTTCGGTGAGGTAGGTAATGGTCATGGTCTGGTTGTGCAGCTTGCACTCCGAGACAAAACCGGTTGGGCTGATTTCGCCGTAAGAGTAAAAGCCCGCCAGCGTGGCCCCCTGGCCAAACACCTCGCCCACCGCCTCCACCTCTTCGTCCACCCGACCGCCCATGACCAGCTTGCGCCCCACACAGCTGACCAGCAGAGCCAGACCATTGCCGGGGGCTGCGTGCATGTCTTTCGCAGATTGGGCCGCCATTTGCGCGCCATCGACCAGCGCATCGGTGCTGGCATGCATTAAGCGGAGGTAACCGTTGGGTTCGATGTCGCCAGCCAGCGTGAGGCTCCCCTCGACCTCGTCGATTCCCAAAATAGTGCGGATCAGGCCCATCTCGCTATGGTCGCTTCCGAGCATGGCAAATGGAAACAGCAGGCCCGAGGCCGGCAAGCCTTTGGCATGCTCACCCAAGTAGCGCTTGTACACCGCCAAAGCGGGCTGCCCATCCAGCTCCAACAGCACATTGTTGCGGCAACGCGTGACCTTGCGCGCCGGACCAAACGGCGACCAACCGCCAAACGATCCGTGCGAAATGATCAAACGCTCACCGTACAGGCCGATACACACCAAGCGGTCACTGCTGACACCCGCATCGTCGAGCACCCAGGTCTGGGCAAAAGCACCGCCGTCGCCCGCCAAGCCACCCATGATGGGCACTTCGATGCCGACCACCTCGGCCAATCCCGCCAACATGGCGCTGCCGTTGATGTTCACGCCCTGCCCGAACACCAAAATAGCCCGCAAGCCCTCGCGTGGCAGGGTCGTTGCCAGGCGCACACCGGCATCAAAAGAATCATCCATATTGGCAAGCGGGGTGCTGACCTGCTGTACCCGGCCGGTGTCCATGGACAGCGCGGTCAACACCACGGTGTCGTCACTCACACCGGAAGCCGAAATTTCACCTGCGGTAGAACAACCCATGCGGTGGGCCCCGGGAAATGCCTGGGCCAGCGCCTGTGCAGCACCTTTCAATACCGCCACCGACCCGAAGGCCAGTACCAATTGCGGCTGGAGCGCGGCAAGCGATGCGAGGTCGGCGCTATGAATCTGGTCTTCGTTCAGAACAAGCTGGGCGACGCGCATAGGGTGAATCCTTCGGGTTACTACGCCTTCTGGTATTGGCTGCGAAGAAGATTCTTTTGCACCTTGCCCATGGCGTTACGGGGCAATTCTGACACCACAAAGCACCGTTTAGGAATTTTGAAATTGGCCAGGGTCGCCTTCAGTGTAGAAATGATGGCCACCGCGTCCAATGTGGCCCCGGGTTTGGCAATGACCACGGCCACGCCAACCTCCCCAAAATCGGCATCGGGCACACCCACCACCGCACTCTCGGCCACGCCGGGCAAGGCGTTGATATAGCCTTCAATTTCGGCCGGATAGACGTTGTAGCCGCCGCTGATGATGAGGTCTTTGCTGCGCCCCACAATGGTGACGTAGCCATGGCCATCGACCCGACCCACGTCGCCGGTCTTGAAAAATCCGTCGGCGGTAAATTCTTGGGCCGTCTTTTCGGGCATGTTCCAGTAGCCCTTGAAAACATTCGCTCCCTTGACCTGAATGCCCCCAATCTCGCCCAACGGCAGCGCCTTGCCATCGTCGTCCTGCACCCGCAGCTGCACGCCAGGCAAGGGCTTGCCCACGGTGCCCCCCCTGCGCTGGCCATCTTGCGGGCGACCTGGGTTCGAGGTGAGCATGACAGTCTCAGACATGCCATAGCGCTCCAAAATGGTGTGGCCGGTGCGGGCCTGCCAGTCGTCAAAGGTTTCAATCAGCATCGGAGCGGAGCCCGAAATAAACAGGCGCATATTTCGCACCACATCTGGTGTGAGCCCGGCCTCGGCCAGCAGCCGCACATACAACGTCGGCACGCCCATGAACACAGTAGCGCGCGGCATGGCCTGCAACACGGTTTTGGGGTCAAATTTGGCATGCCAAATCATCTTGCTGCCGTTAATCAGCGCGCCGTGAATGGCCACAAACAGCCCGTGCACATGGAAGATCGGCAGTGCATGGATAAGCACATCACCGCCCTGCTCTGCCGTGCGCCAGCCCCAGTAGGTTTGCAGCACCTGGGCATTGCTCAGCAAATTGCCATGGGACAGCATGGCTCCTTTGCTGCGCCCCGTGGTGCCACTGGTGTAAATGATGGCAGCCAGGTCATCGGCCTGGCGCTGCGCAATGGTGTGTTGGCGCGGGAACTGGGCCGCACGGTCCAGCAGCGAGCCGGTGCGGTCGTCGTTGAGAGTAAACACATGGGCGGTACCTGCCAGAAACGCCATCTTGCTGACCCAACCAAAGTTGCGCCCACTGCACACCACCACGGCGGGCTGCGCATCTTCA
This sequence comes from Pseudomonadota bacterium, assembly GCA_041169205.1. Taxonomy (GTDB): domain Bacteria; phylum Pseudomonadota; class Gammaproteobacteria; order Burkholderiales; family Burkholderiaceae_C; genus Allorhodoferax. The sequence continues at coordinate 4,072 of JBEEJM010000070.1, forward strand.
ATGAAGTAGGCCATCTCGGCGCTTTGGTAAGCGGTGTTGAGCGGCAGGTAGACCAGCCCAGCGCGCAAAGTAGCCAGGTACAACACCAGTGCTTCGACCGATTTTTCGACCTGCACCGCAATGCGGGCACCCGGCTCCAGACCCAGCGACTGCAGCAAATTGGCCACCATAGCGGTGGCGTCCAGCAGGTCTTGCCAAGAGTACGTCAGGCCGGTGTCGGTTTCCACGGCACAGGCGGTGCGGTCACTGGGAAACGCCGCCGCGAGCGCCGCGAACAAGTTGCTATTGGATGGATAGGCCGCAGGGGCCTTGGTTGTCAGTTTCTTATCCATACAGGCCTCAAAAATTGGGAGAACGTTTTTCGATAAACGCGGCAATGCCTTCGCGGTGCTCCGCGTGCTCGGCATAGGCATACGCCGTGGTTTCAACGGTATCTTCGGTTTCAGAATTTGCTACATTATTAATAGCTGCTTGCGCATATTCTGCGGGGGCTAACGGCCTATTGAGTGCTCTAAACGTCTGTTTGTTCATGCGCGCCGCCTGCGGTGCCAGGCTTGCAATGCGCAGGGCCAGGGCCTGCGTGTAGCTTGCCAGTTGGTCTTCTGGCAGCACCTTGGTCAGGAATCCATGCGTGGCCATGTGCTGCGCATCAAATACCTCGGCCGCCAGCAACATGGCGCGTGCCGTGGTGTCGCCCACCGCGCGCGCCACCAGCGCAGCCTCCTTGGGTGCCATGGGAAAGCCAAGTTTGGCAATCGGCGCGCCAAAACGCGCCGCCGCGCTGGCCAAACGCAGGTCGCAGCAGCTGGCGATTTCAACCCCAGCGCCCATGCAGTTACCCTGAATGAGCGCAAGCAACGGCACATCACAGTCCAGCATGGCCTGCAACGCGCCCCAGACCTCTACTTCATGGAAATGCTGCAACTGCTGCGCATCAAACCGGAAGCCCGGGTATTCGCTGATGTCGCCCCCTGCGCAAAAATTGCCGTCTGCCCCCTGCACCACCACGCAGCGCACCGCGGCATCCCCCTGGAGGGCCTCAAAAACGGCACGCAGCGCCAGCCACATGGACCGTGACATGGCGTTGAACTTGCCGGGGTGCGACAAGGTTACCCAAGCCACCGCACCCGACATGGCCAGCGCGACAGTGCCGCTCATGTTTTGACGGCGGCAACGCCCATCACCGCGTCAGGCAGCCCCGTCGCAATGCCGGGAAACACGCAGATCAACACCACCGCCAACAGCATGAGCACCACGAAAGGCAGCACCCCCCAAATGATGTCTTTCAGCGGGATGTCGGGCGCAATATTCTTGATGACAAAAATATTCAACCCCACCGGCGGGTGAATCAGCCCGGTTTCCATGACGATGGTCATCAAGACGCCAAACCAGATGAGATCAAAGCCCGCCGCTTTGAGTGGCGGCAAGATGATGGGCGCAGTCATCAGGATGATGCTCACCGGAGGCAAAAAGAAGCCCAGCAAAATTACCATCACCAGCACCGCTGCCAGCAGTATCCACTTGGACAATTGCATGCCCACCACCCACTCGGCGGTGGACTGGCTGATGTGCAGGAAACTCATCACATACGAGAACAACAACGACATGCCAATGATCATCATGAGCATGGTCGACTCCCGCAGCGTGGCGGTCAGAATGGGTGCCACGTCCCGTGGACGCCAGACGCCATAAATGACCGCGATCAGCACCAACGCAAGAATGGCACCCAGGCCCGCGGTTTCGCTGGGCGTGGCAAAGCCGCCGTACAAGGCCACCATCACGCCGACCAGCAGCAGCACAAAGGGCACCACGCGCGGCAGCATTTCAAACTTTTCACGGGTGGTGAACGTTTCTTCGGACAGCAGCGGAGAGGTGATTCCCGTTTTGTCGAACTCGGCTTTGGCCGCGGCGTATTCTTGCCGGTAACGGAACACGGCATAGCCCGCAAACAGCCCCACCAGCAACAAGCCGGGCATGATGCCCGCCAGGAACAGGCGGCCCAGCGACTGCTCGGCCGCCACGGCGTACAAAATCATGGTGACCGAGGGCGGCAGCAAGATACCCAGCGTGCCACCGGCCGCAATAATGCCTGCGGCAAAACCCGGCGAGTAACCGCGCTTGCGCATCTCCGGGATGCCCGCGCTGCCAATGGCGGAACAGGTGGCGGGGCTGGACCCGGCCATGGCCGCAAACAGCGCGCAGGCAAACACGTTGGCGATGCCCAAGCCGCCCGGAATGCGCCCCATCCAGACGTGCATGGCGGCGTACAGGTCTTGCCCGGCCCTGGACTTTCCGATGGCCGCCCCTTTCAAAATGAACAGCGGAATGGACAGCAGCGTGATGCTGGCCATCTCTTCGTACACGTTCTGGGTCACCGTGTTGAGCGCCGAGGCGGGCATGAACAAATACATGAACAGCACGGCCACGCTACCCAATGCAAACGAGATGGGCGCACCCGAAAACATGAACAGCAGCGTCACCGCGCCGAACAAAAGCCCCAATGTCAGCATGCTCATGCGGAGTTCTCCTTGTTGTTTTTATTCAGCGCATTGATCCGCGCGATCAGCTGCACCACGAGCTGCAAGGTGAGCAAGGTCATGCCAGCGGCCATCAGCGCGTAAGGAATCCACAAAGGTGGGGCCCATGAGGAGGATGTCGTTTGTCCTTCTGCCCACGCCTCGTGAAACAGGGTCCAGGATTTCCACGAAAAAAATCCGCAAAACAAGGCACTCAGCAAGTCCACAAACACCAGGCGAACGGCGTTGAGCGACTGCGGCAACAAGCCTGCCATGGCTTCGATGCCCACATGCCCGCGCAATGACTGCACGAACGCACCGCACATGAAGGTGGCCCCCACCAGGCAGAACACCGCGGCTTCGTCCTGCCAGTCGGTCGACGCCTGCATCACATAGCGCGACACCACGCTGTAGGTGAGAACGCAAGAGGCGATTAGCAGGGCAACCATGCCCATCACCACCATGGCCTGGTTCACCCACAGCAAAAGCCGGGCCAAGGGCTGCAGCCACACCGGGGTTGCAGGGTCGATGGTTACCACAACCGATCCGTTCGATACGCCGTGGCTCATAGCAGCTTTTGCGCGGCCTTCAGCAAGGCGGCACAGGACTCGTTTTTGTCATTGAAGTCTTTCCAGGCGGTATCGCGCGCGATGGCTTGCCATTTTTTCAGCGTGGCCTCGTCCATGTCGTAGACCTTGGCTCCTGCCTTGGCGTAAATGTCTGCGGCCGCCTTGTCATCGGCGCGCGCGGAGTCGCGGGCAAACGTTTCCAGTTCTGCGCCTACCCCCATGACGACGTCTTGCTGTGCCTTGGGCAATTTGGAAAAAACTTCTTTGGACATCATCAGCGGCTCGAACATGAACCAGTAGGTCTTGTCGCGGCCGGTGGTCAGGTGCTTGGCAATTTCTTCCAGTTTGAACGATATAAAACTGGTGCTGGAGGTCATGGCAGCGTCCATCGCACCGGTCTGCATGGCGGCGTAGATTTCGTTGGATGGCAAGGTGATCACCGAGGCTCCGGCTTGCTTGAGCATCATGTCCATTTCACGGCTGCCGCCCCGCACCTTGAGGCCCTTGGCGTCGTCTGGCGTGAGCAGCGGACGGGTGCGGCTGGCAACGCCACCGGCCTGCCAGATCCAGCTGACAACCACAATGCCTTTGTCGTCCAACACCTTGGCCAACAACTTGCCCACCTCGGCATTTTTCCAGGCCGCGCCCTGCTCGTAGCTGGGCACCAAGGCGGGCATCAGGCCGATATTGGTTTCTGCGACCTCGCCGCCAGCGTAAGACAAGGGAACCAAGCTCATATCCAGAGCGCCTTTGCGCATGGAGGAGAACTGGGCGTTGGTCTTCATCAAGGACGATCCGGGATACACCGAGGCCTTGAGCGCACCGCCGGTTTTCTTCTCGATGTCCAGGGCAAATTTGCGACACAGGCGGTCACGAAAATCGCCTTCGGTCAAGGTGCCACCGGGAAATTGGTGGGAAATTTTCAAGCCACCACCGGCTTGACCCCAGCTGTTACCGGCCATAGCACTGAGCACGCCCGCACCTGCAGCAGCCACCAAATCACGTCTTGTTAAAGTCATTTTTGTCTCCTGTTTTTAGAAAAAAAGATCACACAATTCCACTATCCAACAACGCCTGCACACTTCCAGATACCGGGATCTTTCCCTGGGCCAGAAGCGCACGGTGCTTGTCCAGCCGCTTCAGGTCGTAAAGGTAATTCACCATCAAACCGTAAGACTGTTTGTTCCCTTTGGCGGACAAATCCCCCGCCCAATTGATACGCTCCACCCGGGCACCGTTGCCCAGGTGAAAGCGCGCCACCGCGTCCAGCGGCTTGTCTTCGTCGAGCGCCTGCCCCATGTACTGCGCTGCGCTGCGCATTAACAGCGCGCGAACCGGCGATTTTTCAGGCAAGGCTATGGCGCTGTCTACCGCGGTAAACACGTGCTCTGCACGCGGCGGATGAAAGCCGACCGCACGCCCCAAGGCTTCCGCTTCCTTGCTGTCGAGTTTGTCCAGCAGCCCGGCGGCGTTCTTCGTAAACCAGCTCCTGAACCCCGGAATCGGCGAAAGCGTTGCAAACGTCTTCAGCTTGGGAAACTCTTCCTTGAGGCTCTCCACCACCCGCTTGATCAGGGAGTCACCAAAACTCACGCCACGCAATCCGGCTTGGGTATTGCTGATGGAATAAAAGATAGCTGTGGACGCGTTCTTGATATCGGCAGGAGCGGCCGACTCGTCCAGCAAGGGGGCGATCTGGCTGGCCAGCTCGTCCACCAAGGCGATCTCCACAAAAATCAAAGGCACGCCCGGCAAACGGGGATGAAAAAATCCGTAGCAGCGACGGTCGGAGTCCAGTCGGTTTTTCACATCCGCCCAACTCTTGATGTCATGCACGGCTTCGTACTTAATGAGCTTTTCAATCAGCGACGCGGGCGAATCCCAGCTGATGCGGCGCAAGTCCAAAAATCCGACATCAAACCAAGTGGAGAACATGTACTCCATCTCGACATCCAAAGCCAACAAGCGCTTGTCAGCCTTGAGGAAAGGCTGCATTTCGGCCCGCACATCGACCAAAAAGGCCACGCCCCCGGGGGTGGCGCTAAAGCGCTGCAACAGCCTTCGGCGCGGTGACACCGTGGCGCGGCGAAACTGCACTTCGGCAGCCGCTTCATCGGGTGTACCCAGGGCAGCGGCGTACTGAGCCTGGGCGGCTTTGACCTTTTGGCCATCGGCCATGAACTGCTCGCTCATCAGCAACCACAGGTCATGGCGGCGCGCCAAAGTGGCCCCGGCATACCAACTGGCCAGCAAAGCGGCGCGACGCCCGCCCTCGACCTCACCCACCCGGCCGTCAATCACCCCCTGCAGCTCCTGCAAAATCCGCCGCAACACGCGGGGCGACAAGGCCTCGCCTTTGTGGCGCAGGGTGGCTTGCAAGCGCTCGCGGGTGGGCCGCATGGGTGCAATGTCGCGGCCAATTGCTATGTTTTTAGTAGCTCCTTGCGCATATTCCACAAGGGCTTTGGCCGAGTTTGGTTCAAACTCTTTGGGCAGCCACTTGGCCACATTGCGGCCAATCCAGGAGTCTTGGTTCATGCCAGCAACCTACTTTTCTGGGTGCGTGCGAGTTCGCGCAGCGCCTCGCGCTGTTGCAGCAAATGCCCCCGCATGGCGGCGTCTGCGCCTTCGCAATCGCGCGCGCGCAGCGCGGCATAAATCGCCAGGTGCTCCGCCAGACTCTGCTCCAACCGGCCCGGAGCATGCAATTGCTGCAGGCGGGCCAGTTTCAAAATCTTGCGCAAATCCGCAATGGCTTGCGCCAGCCACCGGTTGTTGGCCAGCGTGATGATGGCTTCGTGGATGGTGAAGTTGGTGGCGTAGTAGTCGTTGATGCGTTTTTCTTTGGCGCAGCCGATGAGCCGCTGGTGCAAAGTGTCCAACTCCGCCAGATCGGCATCGCTGGCATTGTGAGCAGCCTCAAAAGCACAGCGCCCTTCCAGCAAAGCGATAACCGGGAAAATCTCGTCCAGGTCCTTTTCTGTCACCTCATTAACAAAGCTGCCCCGGCGCGGCTCGTGCCGGACCAAGCCCTCCGAGGACAGCACCTTGAGCGCCTCACGCAGGGGCGTACGGGAAATTTTCCAACGCTCGCACAGGGTGAGTTCGTCAATAAAGGTGCCCGCAGGCAGTTCACCAGAAAAGATCTGGTCCCGCAGGCTGACGGCGACTTCATCGTGCAAGGAGTTATGGACCGGGCGCATACATCGTAGAGAGAGAAGCTTCCATCATTACCTGTAATTATGCGTAATTATGAAGAATTTGACGGACACTTTCATCCGTATTTACCCTGCTAAGCCCTCGTGTCGGGTCGCCTTCCGAACCACCACCACACCGCCGCACCACCCACAACCATGGGCACGCACAGCCATTGGCCCATGCTCATGCCCAGCGACAGCAGGCCGAGGTGGGCATCGGGCTCGCGGAAGAACTCGGCGATAAACCGGAACATGCCGTAGCCCAGCAAAAATGCACCTGACACCTGCCCCTGCTTGGGCGCGCTCCGGGCGTACCACCACAAGAGCACGAACAACAACAGGCCTTCCATCAGAAACTGGTACACCTGCGACGGGTGGCGCGGCAAGTCGCCTGCGCCTCGAAACACCATGCCCCAGGGCAAGGTGGGGTCGGCCAGTCGGCCCCAAAGTTCACCGTTGATAAAGTTGCCCACACGCCCCGCCGCCAAGCCTGTGGGGACACAGGGCGCGACAAAGTCGGCCACCTGCCAAAACGAACGCCCGCGCGAGTGGGCAAACCAGCCCATAGAGGCAATCACCCCCAGCATGCCGCCATGGAAACTCATGCCACCCTGCCAGACAAAAAAGACTTCCAGCGGATGCGCCGCGTAGTAGCCCGGTTTGTAGAACAAACAGTACCCCACGCGCCCGCCGAGTACGACGCCCATCACGCCGAGGAACAAGATGTCTTCCACATCCTTGTAGCGCCAGGCGCTGGCACCCGTCATGCCAGCAAAGGGGTTGTGGCGCAGACGCCGACTGCCCAGAAACATGAACAAACCAAAGGCGGCGAGGTAAGTCAGCCCGTACCAGTGCACGGCCACAGGGCCTAGTTGCAGGGCGATGGGGTCAATTTGCGGATGAATTAGCATGAATAGTTGGAGGTTTTAGCGACGTTTACGAGTTTTCAGCGTACCCATTGCATCTTTGTTGCGATCGATGCGTTCTTTGCGCCGCTGGTTTTCTTTTTCCATGACTTTTTTCTTGCTGTAGCCCGTGGCGTCCGCCCAGGCCCACCACGCCATCGCCATACCGAACGGCGCAAATACGATCAGCCAGGACCACGTCGCCACTGGCCCGATTTCCAGATATTTCATGGCCAGCAGTACCAAACCCAAACCCAAAAAGTACATACAAACTCCTGTGAAGAGCGAGGTGGTAAGTCGACTGTCAACCACCCCCAATACAATCCCGTTATCCAACTGTAAACCAACCTCAAAGGGTCTCCATGAAACGTACCGTTTTTGCCATTGCACTGAGCGCCACTGCCGTATTCGCTGCGGCTCCCGCATTCGCGGACCTGGCCTTGGCCACGTCCAAAAACTGCATGGCCTGCCACGCAGTCGACAAAAAAGTGGTGGGGCCCGCTTACAAAGACGTCGCTGCCAAATACAAGGGTGACAAGACTGCCGCTGACAAACTGGCGGCCAAGGTGATGAAGGGCGGCAGCGGCGCTTGGGGTGCGATTCCCATGCCTGCCAACCCCCAGGTGAGCGAAGCCGAAGCCAAGAAGCTGGTGGCTTGGGTGCTGAGCCAGAAGTAATCGGGGGCGTCCCCATAGAAAAAGCCCACCTAGGTGGGCTTTTTTTCGTCTCCCCCTAGCGAAAGCAAGGGGACTGGGTGCTTGGCGCAGGTAAAGGAGGAGGCCATGCCTGCATGGCCGGGGGACACGGAGCAAAGCGCCCAGTCCCCCGTCGCCAGAGATCAGTAGGCTTGACCCAACTGGTCCAGGATCGCTGGATTCTCCAGAGTCGAAGTGTCTTGCGTGATGGCCTCATTCTTGGCGACTGAGCGCAGCAGGCGACGCATGATCTTGCCGGAACGGGTCTTGGGCAGATTGTCACCAAAACGGATGTCTTTGGGCTTGGCAATCGGTCCAATTTCTTTACCCACCCAATCACGCAACTGCTTGGCAATCGCCTTGGCTTCGTCGCCCGTGGGACGTGCGCGCTTGAGCACTACGAAGGCACAAATGGCTTCGCCGGTGGTGTCATCAGGGCGGCCCACCACAGCGGCTTCGGCCACCAGCTCGGTGCAGCTCACCAAGGCAGATTCGATTTCCATGGTGCCCATGCGGTGACCCGACACGTTCAGCACGTCGTCAATACGACCGGTAATGGTGAAGTAGCCTGTCTTTTCGTCGCGGATGGCACCGTCGCCTGCCAGGTAGTACTTGCCCTGGAAGTCGGCTGGGTAGTAGCTCTTGACGAAGCGCTCGGGGTCACCCCAGATGTTGCGAATCATCGAAGGCCATGGCTTCTTGACGACCAGAATGCCGCCTTGGCCGTTGGGCACATCTTTGCCCGTTTCGTCCACGATGGCCGCCTGGATGCCGGGGAACGGCAGCGTGCAGGAGCCGGGCACCATGGGGGTTGCGCCGGGCATGGGAGTGATCATGTGACCACCGGTTTCGGTTTGCCAGAAAGTGTCCACGACCGGGCACTTGCTGCCGCCCACGTGCTTGTAGTACCACTCCCAGGCGGCGGGGTTGATAGGCTCGCCCACCGAGCCCAGCAAACGCAGGCTGGTGAGGTCGTAGCTCTTGGGGTGCACGGCATCATTGGCTTCAGCAGCCTTGATGAGGGAACGGATGGCCGTCGGTGCGGTGTAGAACACGGTGCACTTGTGGTCTTGAATCATCTTCCAGAAACGGCCCGCATCAGGGAAAGTGGGCACACCCTCAAACACAATCTCGGTGCCGCCCAAAGCCAGAGGGCCGTAGGTGATGTAGGTGTGGCCGGTGACCCAGCCGATGTCGGCCGTGCACCAGAACACGTCATCCGCCTTCAGGTCAAACGTCCACTTGGTAGACAGCGCTGCATGCAGGAGGTAACCACCGGTCGAGTGCTGCACGCCCTTGGGCTTGCCGGTGGAACCGGAGGTGTAGAGCAGGAACAAAGGATGTTCCGCTTCAACCCACTCTGGCTCGCAGGTGGTGGACTGGCTCGCTACCAAATCGTTCATCCACTGGTCACGGCCAGCGGTCATGGCGATTTCGGAACCACTGCGCTTGACGACCAGCACGTTTTTGATCGAATCGCAGCCGCCCAAAGTCAGGGCCTCGTCCACGATGGATTTCAGGGGCAATTGCTTGCCGCCGCGCACCTGGTGGTCGGCGGTGATGATGGCCACAGCGCCGGTGTCTTCAATGCGGTCACGCAGAGACTGGGCCGAGAAGCCGCCGAACACCACCGAGTGGGTTGCACCAATACGGGCACAGGCCTGCATGGCGGCCACGCCGTCGATGGACATCGAGATGTAGATGACCACACGGTCACCCTTTTTGATGCCCAGTGAGCGCAGACCATTGGCGATCTGGCTGGTTTTGGCCAGCAAGTCTTTATAGCTAATCTTGGTGACTTCGCCGCCGTCGGCTTCGAAGATGATGGCGGTCTTGTCGCCCAGGCCTTTTTCGACATTGCGGTCCAGGCAGTTGTAGGACGCATTGAGCTTGCCATCGGCAAACCATTTGAAGAAAGGCGCGTTGCTTTCGTCCAGCACCTGGGTGAAAGGCACCTTCCAGCTCAGAAGTTCGTTGGCCAGGCGGCCCCAGTAACCTTCGTAATCGGTCTCGGCTTCTTTGCACAGTGCGTCGTAGGCGGCCATGCTGGGGATGGCGGCGTTTTTAACGAATTCGGCACTGGGAAGGTATACGTGTGTTTCTGTCGGGGTGGAATCGCCCGTTGTCGCTGTGCTCATGTCAATAGTCTCCTCGGTTTATGAAAAACTGGGCGGATGTTGGTACCACGCACTTACATATCACTGACTGGCAGATTGGCTAAACTCTCGCCATACCAACATGCACGCCAAACTGACCGCCACCATGACCCACTCTACCGCCACGTCCACCACTGCGTCGATTCGCCAGGAAGACCTCATCGAATCCGTCGCTGCGGCGCTGCAATTCATCAGCTACTACCACCCCGCCGACTACATCGCCCACCTGGCGCGCGCCTATGAGCGTGAACAAAGCCCGGCGGCCAAAGACGCCATCGCGCAAATTCTGACCAACAGCAAGATGAGCGCGACCGGCCACCGACCAATTTGCCAGGACACCGGCATCGTCAACGTGTTCCTCAAAGTCGGCATGAATGTGCGCTGGGACGGCTTCACCGGCAGCCTGGACGACGCCATCAACGAAGGCGTGCGCCGTGGCTACAACCACCCCGACAACACCCTGCGCGCCTCGGTCGTGGCTGACCCCGAGTTTTTGCGCAAAAACACCAAAGACAACACGCCCGCCGTGATTTTCACCGAAATCGTGCCCGGCAACACCGTCGAAGTGACCGTGGCCGCCAAGGGTGGCGGCTCCGAGAACAAAAGCAAGATGATCATGCTCAACCCCGGCGACAGCGTGGTCGACTGGGTCTTGAAAACCGTGCCGACCATGGGCGCTGGCTGGTGCCCGCCCGGCATGCTGGGCATTGGTATTGGTGGCACAGCCGAAAAAGCCGTACTGATGGCCAAAGAAGCGCTCATGGAAGACATCGACATGTACGAGCTGCAAGCCAAGGCACGCACGGGTGCAAAGCTCACGCAGGTGGAAGAAT
>JBEEJM010000071.1:0-14650 GCA_041169205.1 Pseudomonadota bacterium
GCCTTGGCAAACAAGGGGATGAGCGCATCCACCGGCTCCACCATCAGATGCACATCGATCGCAATCTTCACGTGTGGGCGAATGGCCTCGCACACCAGGGGCCCAATGGTCAGGTTGGGCACAAAGTGGTTGTCCATCACGTCAAAGTGCACATAGTCGGCACCGGCCGCTTCAATGGCACGCACCTCGTCGCCCAGGCGGGCAAAGTCAGCCGACAAAATGGACGGCGCAATCAAGATGGGGTTGAGGATGGGCTTTTCAGAGGTGGGCATGGTGAACTTTCAAGACTAAAAACTAGCGGCCATGCCATTCGCGCAAATGCGCCACGGTCACGCCTTGCAGGCTGGGCAGCACCCGCAAGGCTCCGGTGAAGTCGTGGTGCGCGGTAAAGCTGTTGGGGGTAATCACCGTAGGCAGGCCTGCCGCCACCGCAGCCCGCAGGCCATTCGACGAATCTTCAAAGGCCAGGCAATCGGCGGCGCGCAAGCCCATGCGCTTGAGTGTCTGCATGTACACCTGCGGATGGGGTTTTTTGACCGGCGCAGTGCTGGCGTCTTCAATCACCTGAAAGTAATGCGACCAGTCCGGGCCAATGGCTGCACGCAAGAGCGCCGAAATATTCACGGGCGAGGTGGTGGTGGCGATGGCCAGGCGCAGGCCGTATTGCGACGCGCCCTCGATCAAGCGCAACACACCGGGGCGCAGCTGTACCGCACCGTCTTGCACTGCGCGCTCGTAGGCGGCAGTTTTGAGCTCGTGCATGCGGGCCACGGTGTCTTGCACACCCGTGGCGTTGATCGCCTTCATGTCCGGTTGCACCTGCTTCCAGTAATGCAGGATGCGCTCTTTGCCGCCCGATACCTCGAGCAGTTGCTTGTAGGTAGGCTCATCCCACACCCACTCGCGCCCTACTTCGGCAAACGCTTGATTGAATGCAGCACGGTGGGCACTTTCGGTGTCCGCCAAGGTGCCATCCACATCAAAAATCAGGGCGCTGAGCATGAAACGTTGTCCTTCAGGGTTGGAGAGGTGCTACCCACATCAGTAGCAGTGGATTTACTTTATCTGGCAATACACATAAACTCTAATCACGTTTATTTTATTTTTCATCAGTTTTATCTGATAACTAAAAACCATGCGCAACTACACACTCAAGCAGATCCAAACGTTCATTGAAGTCGCCCGCGAGCGCTCCGTCTCCAAAGCTGCAGAGCGTTTGTTTGTGACCCAGCCCGCGGTTTCCATGCAGCTGCGCCAGCTGGAAGAAGCCTTTGGTATTGCGCTGGTGGAGTCGGCCGGCAGAAACATCCGCCTGACGGATGCGGGCGAAGCTTTTCTCACCCACGCCATTGCCGCCACAGGGCAATTGAAAGACCTGGAAGCGGTCATGGCCGAGCATGTGGGCATGAAAAAAGGCCACATCAATCTGGCCGTGGTCAGTACTGCCAAGTACTTTGTACCCATGCTGCTGGTGCGTTTTTCCAAGTTGTACCCCGGTGTAGATGTCACGCTGAGCATCGATAACCGCGAAAACATTTTGGGCATGTTGGCTCGCAACGAGGCCGATCTGGTGGTGATGGGCCGTGCCCCGAAAACACTGGATTGCGAGGCGATTGCCTTTGCCACCAACCCGCTGAGCATGGTGTGCGCGCCGGACCACGCGCTCTCGCGCCGCAAGCACCTGCCATTCAGCGCGCTAGGCGAATATGGTTTTGTGGTGCGCGAGCAAGGCTCCGGCACCCGCGCCGCCATGGAACGCCTGTTTGCCCAAAACGAGATGGCGCTCAAGGTGGTGATGGAGATGCCCAGCAACGAGACCATCAAACAGGCGGTCATGGCAGGTATGGGCCTGAGCTTTTTGTCACTGCGGACCGTGCGCCATGAATTGGCCAGTGGCCACATTGCGCTGGTAGACGTGGCCGGCATGCCCATGGTCGGCAATTGGTACGTCACCCACCTGCGGCAAAAACGCCTGGCCCCGGCGGCCAAGGCGTTCAAGGCATTTTTGATTGAGCAAGGCGGACCGTTGATTGATTCCTGGGCTTGAACGCGTGTTGACTGCAAATAAAATTACATAAGTTTTTTCTTATTTGAAATTTATAAAAATTTACTTTTTCTTATGAACAAACTTTTTTATAGTCCATTGCATCGACCCCACAAGCAACCCACCGGAGACATTGCATGGACCAAAGTAATCGCTACGCAGACCTCAGCCTCAAAGAACAAGACCTGATCGACGGTGGCCGCCACATCCTGGTGGCCTACAAAATGAAACCCAAGCCCGGGTTTGGTAGCTATTTGCAGTGCGCCGCACACTTTGCTGCCGAGTCGTCCACGGGAACCAATGTCGAGGTGTCCACCACCGACGAATTCACCAAAGGTGTGGATGCGCTGGTGTACCAGATTGACGAAGCCACGGAAGAGATGCGCATTGCGTATCCGCTGGACTTGTTTGACCGCAACATCACCGACGGCCGCATGATGATTGTGTCGTTCCTGACGCTGGTGATCGGCAACAACCAGGGTATGGGCGACATTCAGCACGCCAAGATTTACGACTTCTACATGCCGCCGCGCGCCATCCAGTTGTTTGATGGACCGAGCAAAGATATCAGCGACCTGTGGCGCATTCTGGGCCGTCCGGTGGTCAACGGCGGCTACATTGCCGGCACCATCATCAAGCCCAAGCTGGGCCTGCGTCCCGAGCCGTTTGCGGCAGCCGCCTACCAGTTCTGGCTGGGTGGTGACTTCATCAAAAACGACGAGCCTCAGGGTAACCAGACCTTTGCGCCCATGGCCAAAACCATTCCGTTGGTGTACGACGCCATGAAGCGCGCCATGGACGAAACCGGCGAAGCCAAGCTGTTCTCGGCCAACATCACCGCCGACGACCACTACGAAATGCTGGCACGCGGCGAGTTCATTCTGCGCACCTTTGGGCCGGATGCCGACAAAGTGGCCTTCCTGGTGGACGGCTATGTGGGCGGCCCTGGCATGATCACCACGGCACGCCGTGCCTTCCCCAACCAGTATCTGCACTACCACCGCGCAGGCCACGGCGCGGTGACCAGCCCCAGCGCCAAGCGTGGCTACGATGCGTATGTGCTGGCCAAGATGAGCCGCCTGCAGGGGGCCTCTGGCATCCACGTCGGCACCATGGGCTTTGGCAAAATGGAAGGGGCTAACGACGACCGTGCCATCGCCTACATCATTGAGCGCGACAGCTACACCGGCCCGGCTTACCACCAAGAGTGGTACGGCATGAAGCCGACCACACCGATTATCTCGGGTGGCATGAACGCGCTGCGTTTGCCGGGCTTCTTCGAGAACCTGGGCCACGGCAACGTGATTAACACCTCCGGTGGTGGCTCCTACGGCCACATCGACAGCCCTGCTGCAGGAGCCACCTCGTTGCGCCAGGCCTACGAGTGCTGGAAAGCCGGTGCTGACCCGATTGAGTGGGCCAAGGAACACAAGGAATTTGCCCGCGCGTTTGAATCTTTCCCTGGTGACGCCGACATGCTGTTCCCAGGCTGGCGCGAAAAAATCGGCAGCCACCGCTAATTCAGCACCAAATCGGCCTCTAGCCCCCGTGGATATTGCGTTAGCAGCTATCGACTTTGTAGCAGGTGACAACTATGGTCATTCCGTTTTACCAGCCGCAAGGCAATGAAATCGCGCTGTTCGAGGCCGCTTACGCAGCCCGACTGCCGGTCATGGTCAAGGGCCCCACCGGCTGCGGCAAGTCGCGGTTTATCGAGCACATGGCGCATCGCCTGGGCAGGCCACTCATCACCGTGGCCTGCAACGAAGACATGACGGCTTCGGACTTGGTGGGCCGCTTTCTGCTCGATGCCAACGGCACCCGCTGGCAGGATGGCCCACTGACTGTGGCAGCGCGAACCGGGGCTGTCTGCTACCTGGATGAAATTGTGGAGGCGCGGCAGGACACCACGGTGGTGATTCACCCGCTGACCGACCACCGCCGCCAGTTGCCACTAGACAAGAAAGGCGAGACGGTGCACGCGCACCCCGACTTCCAATTGGTCATCTCTTACAACCCGGGCTACCAAAGCCTGCTCAAAGACCTGAAACCTTCGACCAAGCAGCGCTTTGCGGCGTTCGAGTTTGACTACCCCACCGCTGAACTGGAAGCGCAGATCGTCAGCACCGAGACCGGCCTGGACACCGCACGCGCCGCCCAACTGGTGCACATTGCCCACGCGGCGCGCCAGCTCAAAGGGCATGGTCTGACCGAGGGCATCTCCACCCGCTTGCTGGTCTACGCTGCCACCCTGATCATGGGCGGTGTTGATGCCGGTGACGCTTGCCGCATGGCACTGGTGCGACCCATCACCGACGATGCCGACATCCGCCAGACGCTGGACCACACCATCGCCGCTGTGCTGGCCTGAGACCGAGCGCCATGGCTGCCACGCCAGAACAACTCGAAGCCTGGCGCGCCCATCTGGCCTGTGCTTTTCCTGCGGTGCAGGCGGTGTTTGCGGACTGCATGGCGGAGGCGACGCACACACTCAGCGACCAGGGGCTCCAGGCCTACCTCGACTGCGCGCGCGCATTGGGCAAAATGGGCCGGGGGCCAGAGCCCGTGCTGGCCCTGTTGCAAGAGTGGCCCCAAGTGGCCATGACCGTGGGCGAAGACGTGCTGCCCGATGTAGATGCCCTGCTGCACGCCATGCAGAAGTCGCCCAACAGCGCGGCCATGGCACCGCTGCTGAACACGCTGGCCGCCGTGGCACGGTGTCTGCAAGGCGCCGACCCATTGCGCCACTATTTGAAAGCCGTGCGCGAGATGATGTCGCGCACCTCGGTGTCACTCCACGGCCACCACACCACGTTTGCCAGCCCCGGTTTGCCAGTCCTGCTGGAGCAGGCCCCCCTGCTGCTGGGCATGTTGACGGTGGCTGGCCTGTCGCGCTGGGCAGACTATGGTGCGCGCCACTACCAGCACCACCCCGACCGGCAACGCGAGTATTTCGCACTGCAATCAGCCGACAGCCGCGCCGTGCTACTGCGTGAGCGGCACGGCACGCTGTTCGCTGATGTGGAGCACCAGCTGGGCCTGACTTTGCGTGCGCTATGGCAAATGGATGCGCCCCTGCTGGCCTATGCCACTGGCGTGCAAGACACACCAGCCCCTGCCCCCTGGAGCACACACCACACAGCGCACAGCACGGTCTGTCTGCCCGATGTGTACGACGACCTCCATGGCGTGAGCGGGCTAGACCGCTACCGTGCGGCCCTGGCCCATATGGCGGCACACCGCCGCTGGAGCCAGCCGTTGGTGGCCGACAACCTGAGCCCCCTGCAACGCATGACCATTGAGTGCCTGGAAGACGCCCGCGTCGACCACCTGCTGTTGCGTCGCTACCCTGGCTTGCGCCCTGCCCTGCTAGCCCTGCACCCGCGCCCCGTGGAGGGCGCCTGCAACCCCGAGACGGCCAGCTGCCTGCGCCACCGTCTGGCCATGCTCTCACGTGCCCTGCTTGACTCCAACCACAGCTACGCCGACACGGCACTGAACGATTGCGTGCGTGCCTTCCATGTGCTGTTGGAGGGCCAAGAATCCAGCACCCAGGCGATGCAAACATTGGCGTTGCAGCATGCCACCCGTACCCGCCGCCAAAGCGACCAATTGGCCCGCGTGTTTTTTGACGACACCGTGGTGAGCTACCGCGATGACAACCGCCATCTGTGGACTTTTATCGAGGCGGGCGACGAGGAAGACACGTTTGCCGATGACTGCGAGCCCACCGCGCAGGAAGTGCAAGGCCTGCCACCCCGCCATTACCCCGAATGGGACGTGGCCAGCCAAAGCCACCGCCCCGATTGGGTCAGCGTGTACGAGGCCGCGCACCCCAGCGGCGATGCAAGCATGATCGACGCGGTGCTGGAGCGTCACGGCCCCTTGGCGCGCCAGCTCTCCAAGATGCTGGATGTGCTCAAACCCCAAAGCCGCGAGCGCATTCGCTACCAGGAGGAAGGCAGTGAGCTTGACTTAGACGTGGCACTGCGCTCATTGATTGACTGGCGCGCAGGTAGCCAGCCGGACCCGCGCATTTTGATGAGCCACCGCACCAACGACCGCAGCATTGCGGTGATGGTGCTGCTGGATTTGTCGCAGTCGCTCAACGATGTGGTGCCCGGCACACTTCAAACCCGCCTGTCGCTCAGCCAGGAGGCCGTGGCCTTGCTGAGCTGGGCGATAGACCGGGTGGGTGATCCGTTTGCCTTGGCAGGCTTTCATTCGAACACCCGCCACGATGTGCGCTACCACCACATCAAGGGGTTTGGCGAGCGTTGGGGTGACGCGCCCAAGGCCCGCCTGGCGGCATTGCAAGGCCAGTACTCCACCCGCATGGGCGCTGCCATGCGCCACGCTGCGCATTACCTGCAAGCCCAGAGCGCCGACAAAAAACTGCTGTTGGTGCTCACCGATGGTCGACCATCGGATGTCGACGTGACAGACGACCAGGCGCTGGTGGCCGACACCCGCCAAGCCGTCCAGGAGTTAAGCCAAAAAGGCATGCACACCCACTGCATCAGTCTGGACCCGCTAGCCGATGCCTATGTACACGACATTTTTGGCCACCACGCAACCGTGGTGGACCGGATCGAACAGCTGCCCGAAAAGCTCACCCGGTTGTTTATGAATTTGACGCGTTAACCCATCATCCGCACGCATGGCCTTGCAAAGGACAATCAGAAGCGTAGCCGCTGGATTCCAGTTGCAAGGTGACATGCTGGATACGAAAGCGCACCTCCAGCGTGTGCTCTGCGGTGTGCAAGAGCGCGTCGCGATCGACAGCTTCACCCTCCAGCACCACATGCGCAGTCAGCGCAACCTGTGACGTGCCCATGGCCCAGATGTGCAGGTCGTGCACACCGGCCACGCCGGGCAAGCCAAGAAGTTCCTTGCGCACGGCTGCGAGGTCAATCTCCGTCGGCACGCCATCAAACAACAGATGCAGGCTTTGGCTGAACAAGCCCCAGGTGCCCAGCACAATGACCAGTGCAATCGCCAGGCTCATCACTGGGTCAAGCCACGCCCAGCCTTGCCACAGGTACAGCGCCCCGGCAATGACTACCCCCAGCGACACCAGCGCATCTGCAGCCATGTGCAAAAAAGCGCCCCGGATATTGAGGTCGCCCTTACGACCGCGCATGAACATGAGCGCTGTAGCCGTGTTAATAACGATACCAACACCGGCCACCGCCATGATGGTCCAACCCTGAGTAACTTGCGGTTCGCGCAAGCGCGCTGCTGCTTCCCAGCCCAATGAGCCCATGGCCACCAGCAGCACCAGTGCATTGGCAAACGCCGCCAAGATGGAGGCCCGCTTCCAGCCATAGGTATAGCGGGAATTGGCCTGCATTTTTCCGGCGACCGCCGCACCCCACGCGAGCCCCAGCCCCGCCACATCACTCAGGTTATGGGCCGCGTCCGCCAGCAAGGCCAACGAGTTGACTTGCCAACCATAAAACCCCTCGACGCAAACAAACAGCAGATTCAGGCCAATGCCCACGGCAAACGCACGGTTGAACTCCGCAGGCGCGTGGTGGTGATCGTGAGGATGGTCATGTGCATGACCTGGGGTGTGCAGCTCGCTCATAGTGCGATTCTGCCAGCCCGATTCAGAAAGGGCACGGCATTGACCCTTATCAACTCGAATGCAATCAGTGGCGCACGAGCGGGTATGGACTGATGCATATCAATCGATGCACCGCCGCAGAGGAACATAGTGAACCTGTTCAAACCAAGGAGCTATCCATGAAGGCACTATCCGATTTATTTTCTACCGACTACGGCCTGATGAGCATCAGCGGTATCGCATTCATGCTCGGCATGGGCGTGTTTTTTGTGCGTTACTTCAGTCGCAAGATGGAAGAGGACGCGCGCGCAGCCGCCGGTAAATAGGCAAGGGTTAAACCGCATGCAAAGCGGTGGGCTTTAACACGCGGTAGACCCTGCCACTCTTGTCCAGCGGCTCAAGCACTTGGTCGCGCACCAGGGCGCTGATTTCGCGACTGACGGTTTCCATCTTCAGGTCCAGCATGGCACCCATGTCTTCGCGGGCAAACAGCGTGACGAACTGTGCGTCGGTGGTGCTGCGCATTTTGAGCACGAAATTGCAAACCCGGTTGCGTGCGGTGCCAAAGTTGAGGTCGGCCAGCCAATCGTCGGCTTCACGCAAGGTGCCAGACCATTTTTCCATCAATCGCTGGTGCAACCGGGGTGACTGTGCGCCCAGAGTTTGAATTACCGACAGCGGAATTCTGCACACGGCCACATCGTTCAAGGCCACGGCATCGGTGTCATACCGCGCGTGTGCCAATGCCTCCAAGCCCGCAACGTCACCAGGGCGCAAAACGCGCACGATGCGCTGACGCCCGTCGCTGGTGCTGCGCACGAGTTTGATCATGCCGGTACGCAGCGTAAAAATGCCCACGGCCGCGGCGCCTTCTTGAAAGATGGCGCTTCCAGCGCGAATTTCCAAATCATCAATCGGCGCATGGATCATGCTGAAATCCTGCTCATTGAGGTCAGCAAACAGCACCATGTCCCGAATGCCGCAGCTGCGACAGTCGGAGGTTCCGCGCCAAGCGGATTCGGTTTTGATAGGGATCATGCCGACGAGGGCTTATTCGAACGAAGGTGCGTCCGGTTTGGCAACTGGCTTTCCCGCTGCAGCCCAGGCGTCAAAACCACCCGCAATGGACTGCACATTGAGGTAGCCCATGTCGTGCAATGCAGCCGCCGCCAGCGCAGCCCGGCCACTGGTCTTGCAATACAACACGACCTTGATGTCGCGTGACTGCAGTGCCGGGTTGGCGCTGAACTTGAACTCCAGCATGCCACGCGAAATATGTACGGCGCCAGCCAGATGCCCGGAAGCGTATTCATCGGCTTCGCGCACATCGACCAACACATCGGCATCGCGAATGGCCTGCAGGGCAGCATCCGCCGAGACTTCCTGCACGCGGGATTTGGCAGCGGCGACGAGGTCGTGGGCTGTTTTCATGAAAAACTCCTGGGTAAATTTACTATCAAAACTATAGCTGCTTACGCAACAAATACGGGGGCTAGAGGCCAATTTATCTAAAATTTAAGGCTTTCGATGCCGTGTCATATCCACCAAGCGCCAGGCCATCGTCCAGTGCTAACGCGCAGATCACTTGATATCGATCAACTACTTATGCACCCGAAATTCAGCACAACGCTTAATATAAGCCATTAACGAATTATTAAGGAGTACCGTGGATCTGGCAACCATTCTTGAGCGTTATGGCGATGGCACGGTGCTGGCCATCGGGGGACTTTGTATTGGCGGTTTGTTTGGCTTCTTTGCACAGCGTTCACGCTTTTGTCTGCGTGCTGCAGTCATGGAGTTTTGGCACCACAACTTTGGCGAAAAGCTCTCAGTCTGGTTGCTGGCATTTGCCACTAGCGTGGTGGTCGTGCAAGGGCTTTTGCTCACCCACAACCTGGACATCAGCACGGCACGCCAGATTGCCACACGCGGCAGCCTGTCAGGTGCACTGATCGGGGGCCTGGTCTTTGGCGCAGGGATGATCATGACGCGCGGTTGCGCCAGCCGTCTGCTGGTGCTGTCTGCCAATGGCAATCTGCGCGCCCTGCTCTCCGGTCTTATTTTTGCCGTCACCGCACAGGCATCGCTCTCGGGCGTGTTGTCTCCGTTGCGCGGCACCATCAGCGCATGGTGGACCGTAGAGGCAGGCGCTTCGCGTGATCTGCTGGCTATCACCGGGCTGGGGCCCTGGGGCGGTTTGGCTGCCGGGCTGGTCTGGCTGGCCGCGGCGTTTTACTTCTCCTGGCGCAGTCCCAAACACAGCGCTTGGGTCTGGCTGGGTGCCGTGGGCACCGGCCTCACGGTGGCCGCAGCCTGGTGGTTTAACTACTTGGTATCCACCGCCTCGTTCGAGCCCGTTGCGGTGCAGGGGCTCACCTTCAGTGGGCCTTCTGCCGAATGGCTGATGCGGGTACTGTCGTCTCCCGGCACGAAAGTGGGGTTTGACTTTGGACTGCTTCCGGGTGTGTTTGCAGGATCGTTTTTGGGCGCTCTGCTAGGGCGCGACTTGAAGCTGGAAGGCTTCAAAGATGGTTACAGCATGACCCGCTACATTGCTGGCGCGGTGTTCATGGGCTTTGGTTCCATGCTGGCCGGTGGGTGCGCCGTGGGTGCCGGTATGACAGGTGGCTCCATTTTCGCCATCACCGCATGGATCACCTTGATTGGCATGTGGGTAGGGGCCGGCCTGACCGACAGACTATTGGACGGTCAACCAACCAAGGCTCCCTAACGCAACCACGCAAGCTATTTGCCGCTCAAATACTCAGCGACCGCCGCCATTTCCAGCGGCGTCATCTTCGCTGCAATGGAGTGCATCACCGCGTTGTCGTTGGTACGCTCCCGCTCGTTAAATTGTTTGAGTTGTGCCTCGGTATAAACCGCATATTGACCCGCCAGACGTGGCAAGGCTGTAGTGCCCAGCGCGCCGGTTCCATGGCAGCTCACACACGCGGGCACCCCACTGAACTTGTTGCCTGACGCATAGATGTAGCGCCCCATTGCCGCCAGTCCGGGGTCCTTGGGTGGTTCAGGCGGGGCGACTTGCTTTTCAAAATATTGGCCCAAGGCAACCATCTCGTCGGGCGTGAGTTTGGCAGCCATATCGGCCATTGCGGTGCTCTTGCGCTTGCCCGACTTGAAGTTCTCCAACTGCTTGGCCACATATTCCCAGTGCTGCCCCGCGAGCCTGGGAAACACCTCGCTAGAAGACTCCCCTTCAGCACCGTGGCATAAAAAGCAGGTGCCATTCACAATTTTTTTGGCGCGCGCTTCATCGGCCTGTGCCAAGGCGTTGATGCAAAAAAAGGCGGCCAAAGCCGCCCCCAACCATGGGTTTGCTAATTTCATTTTTCTTCCTGCAAGTGATCAGGCCAATGTGTCGGCCCAGATATTGCGTGCCCAGGCCAAGGCGTAGCGGCCTTCCAACTCATTCGCAGCACTGGACACGCCACCCGATCCGGCCACCGCCAACATGGTCTTTTTCTCAGCGTCGTACCGATGCACGCTGGACACGTGCACCACGTCTTCTTCGCTGACAAAGCTGTAGCACGTGTTGTTGTAAATAGGCAGGTTGTTGGGTTGCTTACCGGTGAGCAACGCCACGACTGCGGCTGCACAGGTCTTGCCATGCTGATTGGCCATGTGCCCGGACTTGGGCATGGCCGGTGCAATCTGGATGGAGTCACCCAGCACGTGCACATTTTTAACAGCGATGGACTCGAAGGTTAAAAAATCGACTTCGCACCAACGCTTGTTAGCGGTTGCCAGCCCGGTTTTAACCGCAATATCGCCTGCACGCATGTCGGGAATGACATTGAGCACCGATGCCTTGATGTCGTCGTTGAATTCAAATTTCAGCGTGTTGGTGGTGGCATCCACATCGACCACTTTGTGCTTGGGCCGGTATTCCACAATGCCGTCGTAACGGTCTTTCCATGCCTTCTTGAACAACGGACCTTTGGATGTCACATCGTCATTGGCATCCAAGATCAAGACCTTGCTCTTGGGCTTGGCTTTTTTGAAATAGCTGGCCACCTGGCACGCACGCTCATACGGCCCGGGAGGGCAACGGTACGGTGCCAGAGGAATAGAGAGCGCGTACACGCCGCCGTCGGGCATGGCTTCGAGCTGCTTGCGCAGCGCAACGGTCTGGGCACCGGCTTTCCAGCTGTGCAGCACTTTGTCTTTGGCACCGTCTTTGGCCATGCCAGGCAGGTTTTCCCACATAAAGTCCACACCGGGCGACAGAATCAAACGGTCATAGGGCAGCTCACCACCACTGGCGAGCATGACAACACGCTTGTCAGGGTCAATCCGCGTCACCATGTCTTGCACGATGCGCACGCCATGGCGTTTGGCCAGGTTGTCGTACGGCGAGGTGATGTCTGCCATGGTCTTGGAGCCACCAATCACCAGGTTGGAAATGGGACACGAGATAAAGCTGCTACTGGGCTCCACCAGCGTGACATCAATGCCATAGTCAGACCACATGCGCACGTACTTGGCTGCCGTAGCACCCCCATAACCGCCTCCGACCACCACCACCTTGGGGCCGTTACCGCCACCGGTCGTGGCGCAACCGGTCACCAGACCCAATGCACCTAGCGAACCCACACCTTGAACAAATTGACGACGTTGCAACATACCGATTCCTTCCTTATTTCTTTTGTGCTGCGAAGTAACCCGCCAGCGCGGCCAGCTGCTCATCGGTGTAACCCTTGGAGAGCTGGTGCATGATGGTGGCGGGCTTCTTGCCGGTCTTGAAATCCAGCATTTTCTTCAACAGATCGTCTTTATTGACGCCCGCCAAAGACTCGTTGCCGGCCTGTGCCACGCCATTGGTGCCGTGGCAGTTTGCGCAGGCCCCAGCCCAACTGCGTACTTGCAATGGATCGATGGCTTGCGCCTGTACGGCACCGGCGGCCAACAACAAAACCAGAATTAAGCGCTTCATCACTCACCCCTTATATTGAGGGTTGAATGTATTCGGATAGAACGCCTTCAGGGTACGGTATAAACCCTGACGGGTATCCGCAGGGTGCGCTCAGGAAGCGCCTAAAAAGTGCTCAGGCGGGCGTCAATTCGGCGTCAACCGCCACTTGGGTACACACCACGCGGCAGAGTTCGGCCACGCGGTCATCGGCAATGCGGTAGTAGATTTGCACGCCATCCCGGCGCTTGCCCAGCACACCAGACAGGTACAGCGTGTTGAGATGCTGCGACATATTGGGCTGCGTGGTGTCAATCTCGGTGAGCAGCTCACTCACGTTTTTTTCGTGTTCACACAGGCTCTTGATGATGCGAAGACGCATGGGCGCGGACAGCACGCGAAATAAATCTGCCGCGAGCTGAAAAATCTGATCGCCATCGATCTGGAGTTTTGTCAGTGAAGGGGAAACGCGCTTGACCATTCTCTGCTACCTTGCCTGTGGTTACAGGCACATTGTAATTTGATGGGCTACGCAAGACAGCGATTCGCCCAGCATCTCGATGGAACCTCCGGCGTCGTAGACAAAACGTACCTCAATCGAGTTTCCTGATTCAACCCATATGGATTGCTGCAGCGGCAACACCAGGTGCTGGTTGTGCCAGTCAATGCTGGGCTGCTCCGGCGGGAATATCGCCAAAAAATTCTTGGTAATAAATCGAACGGCGTTGATTTCGGAGGCCTTCTCGATTTTGAAATGCAGGGATTCTTCAAACCGCTCAGAGAAGGCCGTTTGGTAGTCAATACATGCGTAACTTTGGGGCGCAGAACACTCGCTCGACCTGGCGTGCAAACTCGCCGCATCCTGAAACAAAGGCAACGGCGCGGCGTAACCTTGGTAGAGGTAGTCTTGGCTCAAAGGCTGTGCCGCCAAAATAGTCACCTCCGGTACAAAGCGCGGCAAAGTGCCAAAACGGAGCTGATAGCGCTGCTTAAACCCACGAATGATTTCCAGCTGCTTCTCGCGTAACAAAGCGCTGTGCAGCATTTCACAAACGACCACATCGACCGGCTCATCTGGCGTAAAGGTTGAGGCGTCCGCATGCACCACAGTGACTTTGTCGGCGAATCCGTTCTGCGCCAGGATTCGGCGACTGGCCGTCACCAGCTGGGGGTTGTATTCGACTGCAAGAACCCGCTCGGCGCGCTGTGCTGCAAAGTAGGAAAGTACACCGGTTCCGCTGCCAAGCTCTAAAACGCGTCCGCCGAGCGGCACAACATGGTTGATAGCGGCTTTGAATGCGGACGTGCGCGCCTCGTCGCCAAGCATATGGTGGTGGTAGTGCAATGGGATGAACTGCCCCAGTTGATTGGCTGCGTTGTCATGCATTGATGGCTCGTCCCCCGGTGGTTCTTTGGCTTGCCTGTAAGGCGTCGTTTTGCCTGTACTACCAAGCAGGCTGACATCATATGTGAAGCGGGTTGCACAGGCCAAAACCTGATCACTTTCGAATCAATAGGCGGATTGGCCCGGCTATGGTCCAAAATCAAGCCGATTACAAAGAAGCGCGACAAACTGGGCGACCTGGCGATGCCCCCAGAAACAAAAAAAGCCCCTGCAGCCAAGAAGACTGCAAGAGCTTGATTTACACCAGAAAATTACACAGAGTGACTGTGTGCTACAAAATTAGTAGCTGGTTTTCATTGGTGGGCAGTGCAAGTTTCGAACTTGCGACCCCTGCAGTGTGAATGCAGAGAATACAAACAATCCTGAACAACCATGAACAGCATTTCTCCAATGAAACACATCAAAATATGCTCATGATTGTCCATGAAAATGCGGTATAGTTTTTCATACTATTTTCATACCTCAGAAAACAATGTCCACAGCGATCAACACCGTTAAGGCGCGCAGCAGCTTAAAACCTCGGCGGGATCCCTATTGGCACAGGCTTTCAAAAGGTCAGTACCTTGGGCTGCGAAAAATGACTTCAGCAGTTTCTGGAACTTGGTCAGCTCGCATGCTGGACGAGACAACTGGAAAGCAAGAACGGCTCACACTTGGCGATCTTGGTGAATTGCCTGACCACGCGCGCTTCGATGCCGCAAA
>JBEEJM010000072.1:0-20921 GCA_041169205.1 Pseudomonadota bacterium
GCGCTGGGGCGCCTGGCCCGACATTGGCATGGGAGCGCTCTGGCCCGGTTGCCCACCGCCATTGGGGTGGGCTCCGCTAAAGCCTGTGTGACTCGACTGGGCCGAATTCTGAGCGTGACCACTCTGCCCCATATCGCCCATGGCCCCCGACTGCGGATCTTGCGCATGGGCTTGCGGTGTAGTCGGTGGCGCTGCCGAACGTGCAGGTGGTGGGCGCGATCCCGCCGCACGGACCGGCGAACGCACACGGTCTTTCAGCTCAATCGTCGGTAGCACGCCTTTGCTAATCAACAAGGTGTTGGCGTTCTTGTAGGCTTCGTTCAGGCAGGTAATGAGTTTGGCCTGCACCGTGTCATTCACCAGCGGCCAGGAATCTCCAGGCAAACCAGACTGCGTCCATTGCTCCACCATTTGCAGCACCAGGACCTCGGGGCGCAGCAGGTCGCGGGAGTCGAGGTCGTCCAGGCTCTCTAGCAACTTAATGCGCACACGCACATCATCCAGTTGCACCAGCACTTTGTCGTTGACCGTCATGACCAAGCGCGAAGCCAGTATTTTGTTCTCGACGACATCGGTCCCGACCAACTCAAGTCCGGCAGATTCCAAAGAATTTGGGGCCTTTTTGGCCTGCGCGGGCTCTAGGCACGCACGCCATACCTTGAGCGTGTTTTCCAGCCACAGAGGACGGCAGCGCTTGTAAGCCATCCAGACATCTCTGCGGATTTGTGAGTCTCGGGCACTGCTGGGTTCATCTACCAGTTCGGTCAGTCGCATCTGCACCTGAACACTGAGCTCCGTCATGGCCTTGACCATTTCCACCAGAAAACGCTCGCGCACAGCACGCGCAAGTTGAAGTCGGGGAGAAAGGGTCGGAGGCGTGGCCATACGCTACAAAACTTAAACGGTTGCGCCCGCGTTCGGGTCGTTCGGGTCTTCTTCTTTTTTGGCCGTGCCTTTGATCAGGTCTTCGCGTGCGATGCCCAGCCACATGGCGATGGCCGCAGCAACAAACACTGACGAGTAAATACCAAACAGAATGCCGATGGTCAGGGCCAGCGCAAAGTAATGCAGGGTCGCGCCGCCAAACAACAACATCGACAACACCATGAGCTGCGTAGAACCGTGGGTAATGATGGTGCGGCTGATGGTGGAGGTGATCGCGTTGTCGATGATCTGCACCGTGTTCATCTTGCGGTAGCGGCGGAAGTTTTCGCGAATTCGGTCAAAAATCACCACCGATTCATTCACCGAATACCCCAGCACCGCCAGCACCGCCGCCAGCACGGGCAATGAAAATTCCCACTGGAAGAACGCAAAAAAGCCCAGGATGATGATCACATCATGCAAGTTGGCAATGATGGCGGCCACTGCGAACTTCCACTCGAAACGAATGGCAAGGTACAGCATGATGCCCACCACCACAAAGGCCAACGCCTTCAAACCGTCGGCGGCCAGTTCGTCACCCACCTGCGGCCCCACAAACTCGGTGCGGCGAAGGTTGGCCGTGGCGTCACCGGCCTTAAGCGCAACCATCACCTGCTCGCTTTGCTGCCCGGAGCTATTGCCTTTTTGCACGGGCATACGGATCAAGACATCTTGCGCCGTGCCAAAGTTTTGCACCTGCACATCGCTGATGCCCAGCTTGTCGACCGCGGCGCGAATCGCGCTGAGATCGGCAGGCTGCGAATAGCTCACTTCCATGAGCGTGCCGCCCGTGAACTCCACCGACAAATGCAAGCCGCGCGAAAACAAAAAGAAGACCGCCGCCAGAAACGTGACCAGCGAGATCAGATTGAACACCAACGCATGCCGCATAAACGGAATGTCGCGGCGAATTTTGAAAAATTCCATGCCTGTTTCCCTTTAGTTTGTCGCGACCTGATTACTGGAATCGGGGCGCCAAACTGTACCGATGGATACGCTTTTGAGCTTTTTTTGTCTACCGTACCATAAATTTACCACGCCACGGGAGAAGAACACCCCCGAAAACATACTCGTCAGGATACCCAGGCAGTGCACGACGGCAAAGCCACGCACCGGACCAGAGCCAAATGCCAACAGCGCCAAACCGGCAATCAGCGTCGTTACATTGGAGTCGATGATGGTGGCCCACGCACGGTCGTATCCGGCATGGATAGCGGCTTGCGGTGAGGCGCCGTTGCGCAACTCTTCGCGCACGCGTTCATTGATCAGCACATTGGCATCAATCGCCATACCCAGCACCAACGCCATCGCGGCCATCCCTGGCAAAGTGAGCGTGGCTTGCAACATGGACAACACCGCCACCAGCAACAACAGATTGAATGCCAGCGAAACACTGGAAATCATGCCAAACAGCATGTAGTAGGCGCACATAAAGAAGGTCACCGCCACAAAGCCCCAAGTCACGCTATTGAAACCTTTGGCAATGTTTTCCGCCCCCAGACTCGGGCCAATCGTGCGCTCTTCAATGATTTCCATAGGAGCCGCCAACGAACCCGCACGCAACAACAAGGCGGTGTCAGCCGCTTCCGTCGTGGTCATGCGACCCGAAATTTGCACGCGACCGCCACCAATTTCCGAGCGAATCACCGGCGCGGTGACCACTTCGCCCTTGCCTTTTTCAAACAGCAAAATCGCCATGCGCTTGCCGATGCTCTCGCGGGTCACGTCGCGGAAAATGCGCGCACCCTTGGCATCCAGCGTCAGGTGCACTGCGGCTTCCTGCGTTTGGTTGTCAAAGCCGGGTTGGGCATCGGTGAGGTTGTCACCCGTCAGGATGACCTGCTTCTTCACAATCACAGCCTGACCATTGCGCTCTAGATAGCGCTCGGAGCCAAACGGCACCGGACCGGTGCCCATCTCGGCTGCACGCGCTTCGGAGCCTTCTTCCACCATGCGGATTTCCAGCGTGGCTGTGCGCCCCAGAATGTCTTTGGCTTTGGCAGTGTCCTGCACACCAGGCAGCTGCACCACGATGCGGTCTTGGCCCTGTTGCTGGATCACCGGCTCGGCTACGCCCAACTCGTTGATACGGTTGTGCAAGGTGGTAATGTTTTGCTTGAGCGCCTGGTCTTGCACCGACTTGGCCGCAACCGGCTTGATGGTGGCCACCATCTTGAATTCGACGCCATCGGGCGACTCGACCGTGGTCAGGTCCGCAAACTGATCCGCTACTGTGCGGCGCGCCAACTCCATGGTGGCGATGTCACGAAAGCGGATTTCAATCGTCTGTCCATTGCGGCTGATGCCACTGTGGCGCACGTTTTTTTCGCGCAGCACGGTGCGAATATCACCCGCCAGAGACTCTGCCTTTTTGCTGAGTGCTGCCTGCATATCGACCTGCAGCATGAAATGCACACCACCGCGCAAGTCCAGGCCCAAGTACATGGGCGAGGCATGCAATGCCGTCAACCAAGCCGGCGAGCGCGACAGCAGATTGAGCGCCACCACGTAGCCGGGCTCGTTGGCGTCTGGGTTCAATGCTTTCTGAATGGCGTCTTTGGCTTTGAGCTGCGCATCGGTGTTGGCGAAGCGCGCCTTGATGGACGCGCCTTCCAAACTCACCGCGTCCGCAACCACCCCTGCAGACTTGATCGCGTCCTCAACCCTTGCCAGTGCGGACGGATCGAGCTTCATGGAGGCCTTGGCGACAGACACCTGCACCGCAGGTGATTCGCCAAACACATTGGGCAGGGCATACAAGGCACTGACCAGAAGCGCGACCAGAATGATCGCGTATTTCCACACCGGGTAACGATTCATGATGAGGGCAGGAGAGGGTTACTTGATACTGCCCTTGGGCAAGACTTGTACAACAGCGCTACGCTGGATCTGTACTTCAACGCCGCTGGCGACTTCCAAGCCGACATAGCTGTCACCAATTTTGCTGACTTTGCCGAGCACGCCGCCTGCGGTCACCACTTCATCGCCTTTGGCCAACATGTCAATCATGGATTTGTGGTCTTTTTGTTTCTTCATCTGGGGACGAATCATCACAAAGTAGAGCACCACAAACATCAGCACCAGGGGCAACATGCTCATCAAGGAAGATTGCATATCACCGCCAGCGGCAGCAGCGGGAGCGGTTTGGGCAAAAGCAGAAGATATGAACACTAAAAACTCCACAAATGGAACGAACAAAAAATTTGGCTTCACGGCAGTGGCGCGCGTCAACGCGCCGCAACCGTGTGCGGACAGCCTGTCATTGTAAGCGGGCAACCCCAGCCAGCCCCTGTCTGGGGCTTAAGGCGTCAAGCGGCTTGCGCCTGGGGCTGCTGGTATAGCGCCAAAAGCGTGTCCCATTGGGTTCTGGCAGCCGCCAAGTGGCGCGCTTTGATGTGACCGTAACCGCGGATTTGCTCTGGCACGCGGGCAAAAGCGGCAGCGGCATCCCGGTTGGCCGCGCTGAGCGTGGGCAACATAGATTCCACGGCCGCGCGGTACTCCCCAATCAGCGCCCGCTCTTGACGGCGTTCATCGGTTCGGCCAAACACATCCAGAGCCGTGCCACGCAGGCCTTTGAGAGACGCCAGCACTTTGAAAGCGGTACGCATCCAGGGCCCAAAGTTGACTTTTTGGAGTTCACCCTGGTCATTCTTGCGTGCCAAAAGCGGGGGTGCCAGGTGGTATTGCAGCGTGAAGTTACCTTCAAACATGGCGTTCACTTTGGCTTGAAAACCCGGGTCGGTGTGCAAGCGCGCTACCTCGTATTCATCCTTGTACGCCATCAGTTTGAACAGATACCGTGCCACCGCCTCCGTCAGTGGCAGCTTGTCGCCCAGACCCAATGCCGCCTCGGCTGCGCGCACGGTGTCCACAAAGCTGGCGTAGCTTTGCGCATATGCAGCATTTTGGTAGTCGGTCAAAAACGCAGTGCGGCGCTGTACCAGCACTTCCAAGGTCTGCTTGATCCGCGGGGTAAAGGCAATCACCTGGCCTGGATTGAGCGTCTTTTGCACTTTAGCGCTGTCGTGGGCCGCGCGACGGCCCCACTCAAACGCTGCTTTGTTTTGCACCACCGCCACCGCATTGAGCTCTATCGCCCGCATGAGTGACGCCAGTTGCAGCGGAATCCAGCCCTTTTGCCACGCAAAACCCAGCATCATGGGGTTGGTGTAAATGCTGTCGCCCAGCACCTGAATGGCCAACGCATCGGCGTCGAAGGCCGCGACTTGCTCCGTGCCCACCGCACGCGCAATATCGGCAACGCACTGGGCACTGGGGTTGACCCAGTCTGCATTTTTGACAAAAGCCGCCGTGGGAGCGCTATTGGAGTTCAGCGCCACATGGGTGCGTCCGGCTCGCATACGCATCAAGGTTTCCTTACCTGCCACCACGATGGGGTCGCAACCCAGCACGAGGTCGGCCGAGGCCATGCCCACCCGGGTGGTGCGAATCTGGTCTTGTGTGGCCCCTATCAGCACATGGCTCCAGGTAGCACCGCCTTTTTGGGCCAGCCCCCCCGCGTCTTGCGTGACGACACCTTTGCCCTCCAAGTGCGCGGCCACTCCCAATAACTGCCCGATGGTGATCACACCGGTGCCGCCCACGCCGGCCACGATGATGCCCCACACGCCGGCCGGGACATCCAGCGCCTGCGCAAGCACAGGCAGCGGCAAAACGGGCCAGGGGTCCTGAACGCCCGCACCCAAAGAAGCGGTCTTTTTCTTCAAAGAGCCGCCCTGCACGGTCACAAAACTAGGGCAGAAGCCGTTCACGCAGCTCATGTCTTTATTGCAACTGCTTTGGTTGATCTGGCGCTTGCGGCCAAATTCGGTTTCCAGCGGCTCCACGCTGACGCAGTTGCTCTGCACGCTGCAATCGCCACAGCCTTCGCACACCAGCTCGTTGATGACCACGCGCTCTGCGGGGTCGACCAGCGTGCCGCGTTTGCGACGGCGACGTTTCTCCGTCGCACAGGTCTGGTCGTAAATGATGACCGTGGTGCCTTTGATTTCACGGAACTCGCGCTGGATGCGGTCCAGCTCGTCCCGGTGCTCAATGGCGATGCCATCGGGCAATCCTTTCACGCTGTCGTATTTCTCGGGCTCATCGGTAACCACTACGATTTTGATAGCGCCTTCCGCACGCATGGACTGGGCTATCTGCACGACCGAGTGTCCTTCGGGGCGTTCACCGACCTGCTGACCGCCGGTCATGGCGACGGCATCGTTGTACAAAATTTTGTAGGTCATATTGACCCCGGCCACAATGCTCTGGCGAATGGCGAGGATGCCGCTGTGAAAGTAGGTACCGTCGCCCAGATTGGCGAACATGTGCTGGTCGTAGCTAAAGGGCTGTTGCCCGACCCACGGCACGCCTTCACCACCCATTTGCGTAAAGCCGACCGTCGCGCGGTCCATCCAAATGGTCATGAAGTGGCAGCCAATACCGGCCATCGCGCGCGAACCTTCTGGCACCTTGGTCGAGGTGTTGTGTGGGCAACCCGAGCAGAACCAGGGCTGTCGCACCCCTGCACTGGTGCCTTGCACTTCCAGCACCTGCATGGCGCTTTCCTTGGCGTTCAAAATTGCCAGTTGCGCGTCGATGCGCGCACTGGTGTCCGCGTCAATGCCCAGCTTCTTGATGCGCTGTGCAATGGCTCGGGCAATGATGGCGGGCGACAAATCTGCATTGGCCCGCAGCAGCGTATTGGCCGTCGGGTTGGGCATAGACCATTCGCCGCCCGCGCCATAGTGGTCCGCCGTGCCCACCTCGTTGAACTTGCCCAACACCGTCGGGCGTACGTCGGCGCGCCAGTTGTACAGCTCTTCTTTCAGTTGGTACTCAATGACCTGGCGTTTTTCTTCGACCACCAAAATCTCTTGCAGGCCAGTGGCAAATTCACGGGTCAGCTGCGCCTCCAGCGGCCACACCACACCCACCTTGTGCAGGCGGATGCCGAGGCGTTGGCAGGTAGCGTCGTCCAGCCCCAGATCGAGCAAGGCCTGGCGCGTGTCGTTGAACGCCTTGCCGCTGGCGATGATGCCAAAGCGGTCCTGCTTACCTTCAATGACGTTGTAGTTCAGCCGGTTGGCGCGGATATAAGCCAATGCGGCGTACCACTTGGTGTCGAACAGACGCGCCTCCTGCTCCAGCGCCGCGTCGGGCCAGCGAATATGTACGCCGCCGGGGGGCATGACAAAGTCGGTGGGGATTTTGATCTGCACCCGGTCCGGGTCAATCATGACGGTGGCGCTGGACTCCACGATTTCTTGAATCGTTTTCATCCCCGCCCACACCCCCGAAAAACGGCTCATGGCGAAGGCGTGCACACCCAGGTCCAAAATCTCCTGCACATTGGCCGGAAAAAACACCGGCGTGCCGCAGGCCTTGAAAATGTGGTCGCTTTGGTGCGCAGCGGTGGAGCTTTTGGAGATGTGGTCATCGCCCGCCACCGCAATCACGCCGCCCCACTCGGTCGTGCCCGCCATATTGGCGTGCTTGAAGACGTCGGAGCAGCGGTCCACGCCCGGCCCTTTTCCGTACCAGATACCAAACACACCGTCGTATTTGTTGGTGCCCGGTGGCGCAAAACCCAGCTGTTGCGTGCCCCACAGCGCGGTGGCAGCCAACTCTTCGTTGACACCGGGTTGGAACACCACATGATGCGCCTTGAGGAATTTCTCCGCCTTCACCAAGGACTGGTCGTAAGTGCCCAAAGGTGAGCCCCGGTAGCCGCTGACGAACCCGGCCGTGTTCTTGCCCACCCGCAGGTCGCGCACGCGCTGCAGCATGGGCAGCTTGACCAGCGCTTGCACCCCGCTCATAAAAGCGTGGCCATAGTCCAGAGAATATTTGTCGTCCAGGGTGACCGTTTCCAGCGCTGTGCGGATGTGCGCAGGCAGGTCGCGGTTCAGGGGTGCATTCATGGTGCAAGTCTCCTAATCAGTGCGCGCAAGTGTATTCCTGCAAGACAGATATGTCTTTGCGTTCTTTGCCCTGAAAAGCCCTGCGCAAGAAAGAATCTTTCTTTATGATGGTATTTATGGAAACACTTGATCGATTTGATATCGCCATCCTGAACCAACTACAAAACGAGGGGCGCTTGAGCAATGCCGAGTTGGCCACCCGCGTCGGTTTGAGCGCCGCGCCGTGCTGGCGACGCGTGAAGGCGCTGGAAGAAAGTGGCTTTATCACCGGCTACCGCGCCGAGATCAACCGCCACAAAATGGGTTTGGGCGTGTTGGCCTTTGTGCGCCTGGATGCAGATCGCAACAGCGGTGACGTGCTACAGGCCCTGGAGAACGCCATACGCACCATTCCCGAGGTGATCAGCTGCCACTACATCAGCGGCAATGGCACGTTTGAGTTGCAGGTAGTCAGCCGCGACCTCAACACCTTCAGCCAGTTTGCGCGCGAAGTGCTGATCAACCTGCCCAACGTGAAAGATGTACACACCAGTTTTTCGCTGGGCGAGGTGAAGCACAGCAGCGCACTGCCACTGGGCCACCTGTCCGCAAATTAGCGCTCCAACACGGCCCGGATAGTGGCGCCCAGTTCTTCGGCGACAAACTTGGCCACATAGGCATCGGCACCAACGCTCCTGACGTGGCTCTCGTTGGTGGTGCCGGTCAGCGAGGAGTGAATGATCACCGGGATACCGCTAAAACGCGGGTCTTGTTTGATGTTTTTGGTCAGCGTGAAGCCGTCCATCTCCGGCATTTCCAGATCGGTCAGCACCAAAGCCACCTTATCGCGAATGGACTTGCCCGCCGTCGTGGCGTCTGCATGCATGGTCTGCAAGCGGTCCCATGCCTCTTTGCCGGTTTTCGCCATGATGAAGTCCAGGTTCATGGCCTTAAGACCCTGCTCGATCATCATGCGCGCCACTGCTGAATCGTCAGCAGCCAGAATCACGGTGCCAGGCGGAATGGTGAGCTGCGGCATCTTGGTGTCGGCCTCCACGCCCTTGTGCTGCTCAGGGAACACATCCCGCAGGATTTGCTCCACATCCAGCACCTGGGCCAGGCGCGTGTTTTCTGCATTGCCGTCCAGGCGGGCGATGCTGGTGACCAGGCCACCACCGGTGCCCTCGGCGGAGAGCACCTGCTTCCACTCCAAGCGGACAATTTCGTTGACCTCTTCCACGGCAAACGCCTGGGTGGTGCGCGCAAATTCGGTCACCAGCAAAATGCCCAAACCCTTGCTGGGGTTGCAGCCGGTGATGAGGGGGAGGTTGATCACGGGGATCATCTGGCCACGGATATTGGCCACCCCCATGACGCTGGGAGGGGCGTTCACCATGGCGGTGATTTCGGGCATCACCATGATCTCGCGTACCTTGAACACATTGATGCCAAACAGTTCGCGCTTTTGCGTGCCCGGCGCTTCCCCCAAACGGAACAACAGCAGCTCGAACATGCTGTTCCCGGCCAGATTGGTGCGCTCGTCGATGTCGCGCATCGCAGATGTTTTGCTCATGATGTCATCCGATAGTAAAACGTGAATCCATTGCGCCCCATGGTAACGACTTCGCGCCTACTTTGGCCAGAAAACCCATAGCTGCAGTGGCTGCCGCAAACGGCCTGCCAGCTCCGCCGCCTCCGGGCCCCAGCCGGCAAAATAGTCCGCCCGCACCGCCCCCGTGATGGCGCTGCCCGTGTCCTGAGCCATCACCAAGCGGGTCAGTGTGCCTTGCGCACCGCTGGACGCCAACCACACCGGTGTGCCGTAGGGCACGCTACCCGGGTCTACCGCAATCGAGCGCCCCGGTGTCAGGGCCACACCTTGCGCACCCTTGGGGCCAAAAGCGGCGTCCAGTTCTGACAGCGGCTCTTCCTTGAAAAACACCACGCGCGGATTGCTCCACAGCAGCTCCTGGCGACGCTGGGGGTTCTGTGCCAACCAGGCTTTGATCCCCGGCCACGACGCATCCCGGATCAAACCCTGGTCCAACAACCAACGGCCCACGCTGCGGTAGGGCTGGTCGTTATTCCCGGCATAGGCCAGCCGCACCCAGCGTTGGCTGCCGTCCAGCTGGGTCAGTTTGAGGCGGCCCGAGCCCTGAATTTGTAGTACCAAGGCGTCGATAGGGTCGGCTAAGTAGGCAATCGCGCGCCCTTGCAAGGCCGCCTGCGCTTGGGGCAGGGTGTCAATCTCCTGGCGGGTAAACCAGGGCTTGCGCTGTACCAGCGTGAGCGGCACCTGGTACAGCGGCACGGTGAACGTGGCGGTGGGCACGCGGCTGGCCTCGAGCTGCGGCTCAAAGTAACCGGTCAACAACCCGGTTGCCTCGCCCTGCGGAGTCTCCACGCGGTAGGGTTGCAGGCGGCTTTGCATCCAGTCGCGCTGCGCCTGGCCATCGGCAATGCTCAGGCGACGCACTTCACCACACAGGGCGGCAAGGGGTGCCACCGGCTTCTCACAACTCTTGATCCACGCGTTCCAGGCCTCGAACAGGTTGTCATCCGCGAAACCAGGAATGTCTGACCAAGGCACTGCCACCCAGCGGCTGCGGGACTGCACCAAGGTCGCAGCGCCCGTGGACGCAGGCACCGATGCTTGCACAGTCACGCTGGGCACCGCCACGGGTACATGGCTGGACGTGGTGCTGGGCACCAGCCGTGGTGCGCTGCCACAACCCGCCAGTGTTCCTACAATGCAGGCGACACACCACCACACGGGAAACCGAACCATGATCTTGTTATTGCTGGAAGCCTTGGGGGCCGGTTTACTGCTGATAGGCATCATCTGGTGGACCATGTTCTCGGGGCGAAAAAACGGTGAGTTGCCGGATGCCATTGAGCCCCCCGACACGGCACCAAATAATGATAAAAATGGCCGTTAGCCCCCGTGGAATATGCGCAAACAGCTATTAATTTAGTAGCAGCTTCAAGCATTCACAGCAACCGGTGTTGCAGTGCGGGGAGCTGAGAGCGGCGCTTTGCCAGCGTGTTCGCGTCCAGATCGGCCAGCACCACGCCCGGCTCCTGCGCTTTTTCAGCCAGCACCTGGCCCCACGGGTCAATCGCGATGGATTGGCCCCAGGTGTGGCGCCCATTGGGGTGCACACCACCCTGCGCTGCAGCCGCTACAAAAGCCAGGTTTTCGATGGCGCGGGCACGCAACAGCACCTCCCAGTGGGCCTTGCCCGTGGTGTGGGTGAAGGCGCTGGGCACCAGAATCAGGTCCACGCCTTGCTGTGCATAGCCGCGGTAGAGCTCCGGAAAGCGCAGGTCGTAGCACACGCTCAAACCTACTTGCCACGCGTGGCCGTCTTGGGATGGCAGTGCAAAACATGTGGGCGTAGCACCCCGCTCCAGCACCCGCGATTCGTCGTAGCGCTCCACACCGTTGTCAAAGCGAAAAAGGTGAATCTTGTCATAGCGCGCCACGCATTGGCCCTGCGGGTCAAACACCAGCATGCTGTTGAACACGCGGTCAGGTTGCGCGGCGGTGAGTGGCAGCGTCCCACCCACGACCCACAGGCCCAGACGGCGTGCGCTGTCAGCCAGAAACTGCTGAATAGGCCCACTACCGTAGGCTTCTTGAATCGCCAGTTTGTCGGTGTCGTGCTGGCCAATCAGGCAAAAATACTCGGGCAGCACGGCCAGCTCGGCCCCTTGTTCTGCCGCCTGCGCCAGCAAAGCACCGGCCTGCTGCAAGTTGTCGGCCAGCTGGCCCGTGGACACCATTTGAATGGCTGCGATTTTCATTTGTGCTCCACACGCGTGACACGGGGGTCCACCCAGGTGCCATCAATCTGAAACTCCTGCGTGGCCGCATCAATCAGCGGTCGACGCAAGATGACCTGTGCCAAAAACGTGGTCAACCCGACCAGCGGATTGATGGCGGTAGCGATCAGGGAGGCGCTGCCGGCGTTGATTTCCGGCACCACCACCACCTTGAGTTGCTGGGTTTCCTTGGCAATGTCGGCCTGGCCTTCCATCAGCACGGCGGCGTTGACGCCTTTCATCTGCAGGTTGTTGGTGCGTGCAATGCCTTGGTCGATGGTCACGTCGCCACGCACAAAATCGAACGAAAAACCTTCGCTAAACACATCCCGAAAATCCAACGCCAGTCGGCGCGGCAACGACTGCAGACTCAGCACCCCCAGCAGCTTGGCAATGCCGGGGTCGGCTTTCAAGAACTGCCCCGCATCCACATTCACATTGAAACTGCCACCCAGGCTGGGGTAGTCCAGCGTGATGGGCGAGCCCAGCCAGGCCACCTGGCCTTCAATCTTGCCCTTGCCTTTGCGTATGACACCGGGCATGCCAAAGCGCACCAGCACATCGCCTGCATCGGCAATATCCAGTTTGAAATTGAGCACCGTACGCCGACGCTCCTTGATGCTGCGCCCGGCGGCGCTGGCCGCAGGGCCGGCCGTGGCTGGGTTGACGGCGGTCCAGTTACCCCCGGCGGTGAGCACCGCCTCCGGGGTAATGATGTTAAAGCGGTTGAGCCGCCATTCGCGCGCCACATCCCGCGTCGAAGCACCTGCGGCCAGGTTCACCGCGTCGATTTCCACACGCCCGAGTTTTTTGCCGCGCAGCTCCATGTCTTCCACCACCACGTCCAGTGCCGGGATGCTGGTGGGCTGCTCATCGAGCAGGTTTTCAACTTCCTGCGCCGTGCTTTGCCCAATCGACATGCGAGCCAGACGGGCATACAGGCGACCCGCTGTGGGGCCGGTGGACTGTCGGTATTCGACATAGCCACTGAGCTCGGAGGCATCCAGATTGGCGCGCCAGAGCTGGCCCTCGCGCGAACCGCCGACCACGATGTTGTTGATCTTGCGCCCGCCCACCGTCAGCTCGCGCGCCCGTACCGCCAGGCTGGTCGGCATATAGGCCATGCCGGGCTGGGCAGCGGTACCCACCACGCTGCTCTCTGCACCCGACACCTTGCCCAGCACCTGGCTCCAGGCGTCCACATCCACCGCATCCAGGCTGATATTGGCCACCACCCCCTCCGCGGGCATGGGTGCCACTTCGTCTGCGGCCAAACCCACACCCACAGAACCACGCAGCACCCGGGCATCGTCACCAGACAGGTCGCGCACATACGCGATGCTGGCCAGTCGGCCCACATCCAGCTGCAATTGGTCTTGCGGCGCAACACCGGGCAACAAGCCGCGCACCGCTGAGGTCTCCAATCGCACTGGCAAAGCAGCGTCGGCCGTCTTGGCAAACGGCGCAGGCAGATTCAGGGCCAAGCCGGTGAGGGAACTGCTCACCAGCAACTCAGGAATCCCCTGGCGCAGGCCCAAGGTCGCCTGGTAAGTGGCCGAGCCGGTGGCGTACTGTGCCAGCCGTGCCGCCATGCCCAGCTCGCGCGCCTGGCGCAAGCCCTCCGCCGTGGCCACGCCCTGAATGCGCAAGGTGGTTGGGGTGGTCGCTTTGCCCGCAGTGGCCGCAGTCGGGGTGGCAATGCTCAAACCGCCTTCAATACGGACGTCGCCACCCAGCGCGCGGGCTTGCCCGGCACTGACCGAAAAACCGCTCTCGGTAAACGCCACCGTGCCGCGCAGGCGCGCCAGTTTGGGCATTTCCGGTGCAATTTGCACGTCGTTGCCCGGCAAGACGACCGTGCCCTGCACCGTGGCATGGTCGACCGCAGCCAAGGGGAAGCCGAGCTTGATGCGGTAGTCCGCCACACCGGTGGCGCTGGCGCGCGAGAGCACCTTACCCGTCATGGTCGCTATCGGCGAACCAGCAACCACTGTCAAGGCATCGCCCAGCGGGCCTTTGGCCTCCGCCGTCACGGCAACGGTGGCCTTGCTGTAAAGCTTGTCCACCACGCCTTCGGCCTTGGTGATTTGCACGGCACTGTTGCCCAACATCCCCCGCGCGCCTTTGAGCTGCAAGGTGTCGTGCTCCAGTACAAAATCGCCCGACAGCTGCGTCAGCGTTGGCCAGGGCAGGCTGTCTTTGGCGAGCACCAAGGGAGGCGCGTAGGCAAAGGTCGCATCCTTGACCTCGGCGGATACGCGGAAGTCGCCTTGCTTTGCATCCGCATACGGAAAGGTCCGCAAATCGCCTTTGAGCTTGAACTTCACATTGGAAGCGGTACCACCCAGCACGGCGTCACGCACGTAGTTACGCACTTCGCTGTCCAGTGCCAATGGCAAATAGCGCGCAACACGGGCTGCCTGCACCCGGCTCAAACTGCCCTGCAAATCCAGCACACCCGGAAAGCGGCCGTGCAGTGAAACCACGCCAGCGGGCACATCGGCGGTTTGCCATTTGATTTGCGCTTCCCCTTGCCCATCTGCATTGGCAAAGCGCAGATTGGGCACGGTGACTTGCACCCGGTCGCCGTCCAGCCTCCACTGCACATCAGCAGAGAGCTGGTCCAACAAAACATTCGACGCTTCAAATATCTCCGGCAATTCGAGCTTGCCACCGGCCATGGAGATGCTGGCTTTTCCGCCGACCTGGTTGACATCAAAATCAAGGCTCAGGCCCTGGACCCCCGGCAAACCTAGGGGCGTGGGCTGCGCAGCAATGTCCAGCCGACTCACGCGTCCTTTGACCGCAAAGCGCTCTGGCGCAGCCACTGCGCCCTGCCAACTGGCCTGTACTGTATCCACCAATCCTTTGGGGGAATAGGCTGCCAGCGCCTTGTGCAACGCATCGTCCAGCGGCAGGCGCTGGGCTATTTCGACCATGGCCGCCAGGTCCAGGCGGTCGGCATCGAACTCACCCCGCGCAGGCTTGCGTGCATCCCCGGTAAACAGGCCCAGGCGCACATTGCCGCCGGGCCAGTGCAGGCCATCTTGGGTGTGGAATGCGAGGGCCTGGGTAGACACTTCGTAGCCCCCATCGACACGGCGCGCACCCAAACGTCCGGACACGGTGGTGAAGGTCAACGCCTCCAGATTGGGAGCCAATTTGGCATTGACGTGCTCCATAGCGACATCGGCGGTGGCCTGGGTCCAGTCACCGCGGTCTACCGCCACCCACGCCCGCAAGGCACCAGCCCCTTGCGCCACGTCCACGCCCACATCGACATAGCGGCGCAGTTGCGCCACATCCACGCGGGGGAAATCGGCATACAGCTCGCCCTTCCACTCTTGCCATGTACCCGGACTGCGGCTGAACAAGGGCTGTTTGAAAACACCGGTCAAACGCATGCGCTCGCCCCACGCGGCAGGCGGGGTGGCGTCCACACGCAGGGCATGGCCTTGGTGCCGATTGCGC
Source organism: Pseudomonadota bacterium (assembly GCA_041169205.1). Taxonomy (GTDB): domain Bacteria; phylum Pseudomonadota; class Gammaproteobacteria; order Burkholderiales; family Burkholderiaceae_C; genus Allorhodoferax. The sequence continues at coordinate 15,129 of JBEEJM010000072.1, forward strand.
AACACCACATCCACATCGGTCAACTCCAGCACAGGCGCACCACGCATCTCGTCGGTCCACCGCACCGTGCCATGGCGCACCGCCAGCTCGGTTTGCGCGAAGACCCAATCCGCAGCAGCGCTGTCAGGCCCGCCGTTCTGCGGCAGTGGCAAACCCGCCACCCACAGATGTCCGTCGGGTGTGCGGCGCACATCCAGCATCGGCGCTTCGACATACAACTGCTCGAAACCGAGGCCCAGCACCGAGCGTGGCGAGAGAGCGGCCAGCACTTGCGGCAGGCGCAAGGCCTCACGACCCTGCGGGTCAAGCAGGCGCAGGTCGTTGATCTCAAACGACGGAATCAGCCCGTTGGAGCGCGCCACAATGGCGCCGATGCGCACCGGCATACCAAGTGCACGGGTGGCCTGCTGCTCAAGCCACGGACGCATTTCGCCGATTCGCGGCACAATCAGAAAATGCAGACTTCCCCAGACCAGGCCTAAGGTGATCCACGCTATGGCCAGCATCCACAGCGCCCAGCGCGCAGCCGTTGCGACGGCTCTGAGCAGTGGCGATGGGGTCGGTATCAAATCAATTCTCTTGCATTGGTAGCCATGTCAGGAATTATGACCCGCAACGGGGCCGCACCACTGGCGCAGGAATCGCGTTTTGTCCAGCGTATCCGCAGGCGTTACATGGGCCAACTGGCACTGCTGCCGCTTGGGGCTCCCGATCGACACGCACTGCAATCGGTCTACGACGCCTTGCGCGCATCGGGTGCGGATGTATCGGATGCTCTGCGTACCACCCGCCAACTGGTGCTTGAACGCCTGACCTGCCTGGACTGCGACGCCGACACCACCCTGGAAACCGTGACCCACGCCATGACCACCTTGGCCGAATGGGCGCTGAATGAGAGTTTCACGGAGAGTTGCAAAACGCTCGACCAAAGCTATGGCGCGCCGCTAGCCCTCAACGGCGAACGCGCGCAGCTGTGCATCGTAGGCATGGGCAAACTCGGGGCCCGCGAACTCAATGTTTCCAGCGACATCGACCTGATCTATCTCTACGACGAAGACGGCGAAACCGCAGGCAACACCGAAGGCCGTAACCGCATCTCCAACCAAGAGTATTTCGGCAAGTTGGTGCGCGCCATCTACGCCTTGATCGGCGACACCACCGAGCATGGTTTTGTCTTTCGTGTGGATCTGGCGCTGCGGCCCAATGGCAATTCCGGCCCGCCCGCCGTATCGCTGGGCGCACTGGAAGAGTATTTCCATGTGCAGGGCCGTGAGTGGGAGCGCTTTGCCTGGCTCAAAAGCCGGGTGATTGCCCCTAGCGTTGCCATCGGCTCCAGCTGCGCTTTGGTCCTGCGCAGCTTGGTGGTGCCCTTTGTGTTTCGCCGCTACCTGGACTACAGCGTGTTCGACGCGCTGCGGGTGTTGCACCGGCAAATTCGGGAGCATTCCGCTCGTCGCAGCGCGGGCCACCCAGGACGCAATAACGACGTCAAACTGTCGCGCGGTGGCATTCGCGAAATTGAGTTCACGGTGCAGCTCTTGCAAGTGGTGCGCGGCGGCCAGTACCCCGAGTTGCGCACCCGCCCCACGGTGAGCGCCCTGCAGCGCATCGCCACCGCCGGCCTGATGCCGCAAAGTACGGCGGACGCGCTGGCAGAAGCCTATGTTTTTTTGCGCAAAGTAGAGCACCGCATCCAGTACCTGGATGACCAACAAACCCATGTGCTACCTGGCGCGGACGCCGACCTGGTCTGGATCGCCAAAACATTGGGCTACCCGGACACCTGCGCATTCCTGGGCCAGCTCGATGCCCACCGAGAACTGGTGGCGCAAGAGTTCGATGCCTTGCTGGGTGGTGCACAGCCCGAGTGCAAGGGCTGCGGCGGCAAGTCGACTGGCGATATCAGCGACTTTGAAACCCTGGTCTCGCATTTGCAGGGGCCATTCCGCGACCGGGTCGTGGGCTGGCGTGACCATCCGCGTGTGCTGGCCCTGCGCGAAGAGTCTCGCATTCGTTTGGGTCGCCTGGTGTTGCGTACCGCCCAGTGGGTAACCGAGGGGCGGGTAAGCGAAGACGCCGCTGTCCGACTGGCCGACTGGATGGAACCCTTGCTACGACGCGAAAGCTACCTGGCCTTGCTGCTGGAACGCCCCAATGTGCATGAGCGCCTTTTGCGCATGCTGGGCGCGGCACGCTGGCCCGCGCGTTACCTACTCAAACACCCTGGCGTGATCGACGAACTGGCGGGTAGCGACATGTTGGAAGAGCGCTTTGGTGCACCCGACTTTGAATTGGAGCTGGAACGCCGCCGCGCCGCGCTGCAAGGCAGTGGTGAGGACGACGACGAGACGCTGCTCAACCTGCTTCGACGCGCGCACCATGCCGAGGTGTTTCGCACACTCGCACGCGATATTGAAGGGCGTATCACCGTGGAGCAGGTGGCGGACGACCTCAGCGCGCTGGCAGAAAGCGTGCTGCGCATCACTGCGAATTGGTGCTGGGAGCGACTCAAGAACAAACATCGGCCCGACCACCGTTTCGCCATCATTGCCTACGGCAAGCTGGGTGGCAAAGAGTTGGGCTACGGCAGCGACCTGGACATCGTGTTTGTCTACGACGATGAGGACGACCGGGCTAGCGAGGTATATGCCGCCCTGGTGCGCAAACTCATCAACTGGTTGACCGTTAAGACCGGAGAGGGCGACCTGTACGAGATCGACACCGCCTTGCGCCCCAACGGCAACTCGGGGTTATTGGTCACCAGCTTTACGTCGTATGCCAACTACCAACAGCAACGTGGCAGCAATACCGCCTGGACCTGGGAGCACCAGGCCATGACCCGCGCGCGCTGCGTGCTGGGTTCGCCAGACCTTCGGCTGCGCTTTGACGCGGTACGCGAAGCCGTCATCAGCACCGAGCGTGAAGAAAAAGGCTTGCGCGAAGAAATCGGCAGCATGCGCGCCAAGGTCAGTTCGGCCCATCCGGTCAAGACCGCACAGTTTGACGTCAAGCACAGCCCGGGCGGCATGGTGGACATCGAGTTTGTGGTGCAGTTTTTGGTGTTGTCGCAAGGCAACCGCCATCCCGAACTGCGCGCCAATGTGGGCAACATCGCGTTGTTGCAGCGCGCACAGCAATGTGGCTTGTTGCCCGGCGATGTGGGCGACACGGCAGCGCAGGCTTACCGCGTTTTGCGCCAGATTCAGCACCGCGCACGTTTGAATGAAGAGCCCACCCAAGTGGACGTGGCGCAAGCCGCATCAGAACAGGCGGCGGGCTTGGCACTGTGGGCCGCCGTATTTGGCGAACATTAGGATACATTGAGAGCCACCTGCCGCAACCCACCTACCGTATGCCCTTGTCTACCCGCCACTACCGCACTGCCTTCGTTGTCATTTTGTTGGCTGTGACAACGCTCTTGAGCGCTTGTTCGATTTGGCCCAAAGCACTGAGTTTTTCATCCGAACCCAAGGCAGAGGCGGTTGTGCCACCGCCCGCGAGCCTTGAACCCGTGGTGGCCGTCAGCGCGCTACCCACGGTGACTGAACTCCCCAAGCTCGACGAAACCCCCGCGGCCAAGGTGATCGTCGAACCCGTGTTGGCCGTCGCCCCCAAGGCAGAGGCGGCACCCAAACCGCTGCCCAAAACAGGGCTGGCCCCGGGTTTTTATATCAATGTGGGGCTGTATGCCGTGCCCGACAACGCCAACACGGCCTACCGCAAACTTGAAAAAGCCGGCCTGCCCGTGTTCTCGGATGTGGTCACCAAGGCCCAGGGCCCGCAGACCCGTGTGCGGGTGGGACCTTACCCAACCCGTGCCAAAGCGACGGCAGCAACCAAAAAAATTAAGGCGCTCAAGCTAGACGCCGTGGTTTTCAAACACTAAGCCCACCGGCTTGCGTTTTCTTTAACCGGCCCGGATTCTTTGCACCAGCTTGGTGGTGGAATAGCCCTGCACAAACGGCAGTGCGAGAGCGTGGCCCCCCCAGCTTTCGATCAACTTCGTTTCCGCCAGTTTGGCCATGTCGTAGTCCCCGCCTTTGACCAAGATGTCTGGGCGAATTTCACCCATAATTTCCACCGGAGTGTCTTCGTCAAACCAGGTCACCAGGCTCACGGCGGCCTGGCTGGCCATGACGACCGCACGGTCGGTGTCATGGTTCAAGGGGCGGTCATCGCCTTTGCCAAGCCTGCGTACCGAAGCATCTGTGTTCAGCGCCACGATCAGGCTGCCACCCAGCGCACGCGCCTGGGCCAGGTACATCACATGGCCCCGGTGTAGCACGTCAAAAACTCCATTGGTAAACACCCAGGGCCGGGGCAGGTGCTGCAGGGCTAGTGCCAGGTCCGGGCGCTGGCAAATTTTCTGAAGAAAGGCGGGGGAGGTGTCAGTAGCGTGCATGTGCGTCATGCTATCAGGCACCTGTGAGTCGCCTGGGTATGCCGTGCTTGCCCCCTAATTTCGGCTTTCAATCCACAATCGGGTATGCATAATTTATTTTCCTATGAACCTAGTGCCCGTCAGCCTTGAGTCCATTCGCATTGGACAACCACTCCCCTTCGCCCTCGTGGACGGGGATGGGGTGCTGCTGGCCCGCAAATCGTTCATCGTGGAGTCCCGCGCCCACCTGGACGATGTGGTCGGCCGTGGCAAAGGCGTGTTCATCGATACCGCAGACTCCGAAGCCCTGCACCGCGCCTATGTAGACCAACTGCAAACCTTGGTGCGCGGCGAAAAGTCACTGGGAGAAATTGCCGGTATCAAACTGTCGGCAGATGCCGCCAAAAAGCGCGTGGCCGAAGAAGCACGCATCGACTGGCTGGACTTGCAGGTGCAAACCCACCACTTGCTGCGCGACACCCATGCAGACAGTTTTCAGGCCCGTCTGGGGCGCATTGACGATATTCTGAATGCGCAAACCCGGAGCAATCCGGACGGCACACTGTTTGCCCTGATCCACCTTGCTGCCACCGAAACCCGGTTGTACAGCGCCACCCATGCCATGTTGGTCAGTGTGATGTGTTCTCTGGCTGCACAGGAAGTGCTGGGATGGTCGGAAGCGACCGACGCCATGCTGCGACGGGCTGCGCTGACCATGAACATAAGCATGACCGACCTGCAGGACCGGTTAACACTGCAGGTGGAACCGCCCACACCTGCGCAGCGGCAAACCCTGCTGCACCATCCCCAGGCCTCCTGCGATTTACTGCGATCACTGGGTGTCGGCGACCACCTTTGGTTGGACGCTGTCAAAGCGCACCACATGCAACTGCCTGGCGCACTGAGTGAGAAAACTCCGTCGCAGCAGTTGGCCCGGTTGATTCAGCGTGCGGACATGTTTGCTGCGCGGCTCTCGCCACGGGCTTCGCGCACACCGATTGCACCAGCGGCTGCCATGCAAGCCTGCTACTTTGACGAAAATCGGGAGGTCGATGAAGCTGGCGCAGCGCTCATCAAAGCGGTGGGCATTTACCAGCCTGGCTCGTTTGTGCGGCTGGCTACAGATGAGATTGCCATTGTGGTCAAGCGTGGGGCAAACACCTCTACGCCACGGGTGGCGGTATTGATCAACCGCAGCGGGTTGCCCACGGGCGAGCCCATCATCCGGGACACTTCTTTGCGTGAGCACCGCGTGGTCACCAGTGTGCCGCACCGGGATATCAAGCTCCAGATCAACCTAGAGCGCATGCTCGCCCTCACCACGGCGTTTGCGGCTGACCGCCCCTGGTAACGACCGCCAATAGCGCTCAAGCGCCAGAAAGCGCGCTGGGTTGGAAATCGTGGGTGCGGCG
>JBEEJM010000073.1:0-16810 GCA_041169205.1 Pseudomonadota bacterium
TGGCCGTATTCGGCCTGCAGGGTGCGGCCCATCAGCAGGTTGAACTTCTGGTCGGTGCCGCCCAGCTCCAAGTCGCTTTTAAGCGCCACCGAGTCGTAGCCCTGCATCAGCGGGTACAGAAACTCGTGCACTGCAATGGGAGTGCCGGCCTTGAAGCGGTCATGGAAGTCGTTGCGCTCCATCATGCGGGCCACGGTGTAGCGGCTGGCCAGCGCAATCATGCCGCGCGCGCCCAGCGGGTCGCTCCATTCGCTGTTGTAGCGGATCTCGGTCTTGGTCGGGTCCAGCACCAAGCTGGCCTGGCGGTAGTAGGTCTCGGCGTTGATCTTGATCTGCTCGGCCGTGAGCGGTGGGCGCGTGCTGTTGCGCCCAGACGGGTCGCCAATCATGCTGGTGAAGTCACCAATCAAAAAGATCACCGTGTGGCCCAGGTCCTGCAGCTGGCGCATTTTGTTGAGCACGACCGTATGGCCAATGTGGATGTCGGGCGCGGTCGGGTCCAGCCCCAGTTTGATACGCAGCGGCTTGCCCGTGGCTTCGGAGCGGGCCAGCTTTTTGACCCATTCGTCTTGGGGAATCAGCTCTTCGCAGCCCCGCAAGGACACAGCCAGCGCTTCGCGCACACGATCTGTTACAACAAAGGAGGGGCTTGAGGCTTGATTCATAAGGGTTTTTTCTGGTGCCAATGTGCGCAAGGCCGCTATACTGCGTCCTCGCTTAGACAACGCACGCGTTGCCAGCGGCGCAATTTTAGTCGCGCCGCCCACCCCCACTGGAGCCCCCAATTTGAAACACGGACTGACCCACGTCGCCCAGAGCCTATTGGCCTCGGCCGCGCAGCTCGTCAAACAGTACCCCCACCGCTTGGTTGCCATCGTTGCAGCCCTGATGTTGTGCGGCACCGGTGCCACGTTTGCCGTCGCCAATCTGGCCCCTGACGCCTCTGACCTGCCGGTGCGCACCGTGGTTGAGCTGGTGCAAGCCCTCCCCTCTCCCGCCGCCGTGGACACGTTGGCTGTAGACGCCATGCGCTTGTACCGGTCTGACGTCACGCGCAGCACGGACACCGCTGAAACCCTGCTCAAGCGCTTGGGTGTGGTGGATCCGGCCGCTGCCGCGTTTTTACGCGCCAACCCACTCGTACAGCAAAATCTGCTGGGCCGCGCAGGCCGCAACGTCACGCTGGAAGCCAGTGGCAACAACAACCTGGTGCAACTTCAGGCCCGCTGGAGCCCCGATGACAACGGAATGTTCAAACGCCTGACCATCAGCAAAGCCGCCGAAGGGTTCCAGTCCAATATCGAAACCTTGCCCCTGACGGCGTCGTCACGGCTGGCCAGTGGCACCATTGCGTCGTCGCTGTTTGCAGCGACCGACGAATCACGCATCCCCGACAGTGTGGCCGCGCAAGTTGCCGAAATTTTCTCCGGTGATATCGACTTTCACCGCGCCCTGCGCAAGGGTGATCGCTTCTCGGTGGTCTACGAAGCGCTGGAAGGCGATGGTGAACCCTTGCGTGCGGGCCGTGTGCTCAGCGCCGAGTTTGTCAACGCGGGCAAATCGTTCCAGGCCATGTGGTTCCAGGAGCCTGCCACGTCGGGTGCGGCAGTTGCTAGCACCGCCTCGCACAGCTTGACCAAGGGCGGCTACTACAACTTGGCGGGCGAGAGCCTGCACCGGTCGTACCTGGCATCGCCGATGGAATTTTCCCGCGTCACCAGCGGCTTCAAAATGCGTTTTCACCCCATTTTGCAAACTTGGCGCGCCCACACGGGCGTGGACTACGGTGCAGCCACGGGCACGCCCGTGCGTAGCGTGGGCGATGGCGTCGTCGAATTTGCCGGCGTGCAAAATGGCTACGGCAACGTCATCATGGTCAAACACAACAACAGCGACACCACCTTGTATGCCCATTTGAGCCGCATCAACGTGCGTCGTGGTGAACACATTACCCAGGGCCAACATATTGGCGCGGTCGGTGCGACCGGCTGGGCCACCGGACCGCATTTGCACTATGAGTTCCGTATCAACGGCATCTACCGAGATCCCTTGACCATTGCGCGCCAAAGCGAAGCGGTACCCGTAGCCGCGGCCTTCAAACCCCTGTTTGAAGCGGCTGCCGTGCAGGTTCGTGCCCAACTGGCAGCCGCTGCCAGCATGCAGTCTGGCAGCGTCCAGTAACGCCACGGCGGAGCCTGCCCGGCGGTGACGGATCTTTATATCGGCCTGATGTCTGGCACCTCGCTGGACGGGGTGGACGCCGTACTGGCCGACTTTGAGACGCAGCCACCGCGGGTGCTGGCCCATTGCAGCGCGGCCTTGCCCGCCCCCCTCAAAGAAGAACTCCTCGCACTCAACAGCCCTACCGGCAACGAACTGCATCGCGCGGCGTTGGCCGCCAATGCGCTGGTTCACATTTATGCCAACCAGGTTGCCCGCTTGCTGGAGATGAGCGGCGCAGTGGCTTCCCAGGTACGTGCGGTGGGTGCCCATGGGCAAACCGTACGGCACCGGCCTGGCGAGTTCGACGGCGTAGGCTACACGCTACAGCTCAACCAACCGGCCCTGCTGGCCGAGTTATGCGGCATTGATGTGGTTGCCGACTTTCGCAGCCGCGATGTTGCCGCGGGTGGCCAGGGTGCGCCCTTGGTGCCGCCATTCCACCAAGCGTTCTTTGGAAAACCCAACCAGGCCATTGCCGTGTTGAACATTGGCGGCATTTCCAACATCACGATTCTGGACGGCAAAACAAACGCGCCATTGATCGGGTTTGACTGTGGTCCAGGCAACGCGCTGATGGATGGATGGTGCCTGCAACACACCGGGCAGCCCTATGACGACCGCGGCACGTGGGCGGCGAGTGGCACAGTCAGTGGGGGTTTGTTGCAGCAGATGCTGGACGCGCCTTTTTTTGCAAAACTTCCGCCCAAAAGCACGGGGCGCGACCTGTTCAATGCCCCGTGGTTGGCCCAGCAGTTGGCCAGTTTTTCCAGCCTTGTACCTCAGGACGTGCAGGCAACCTTGACCGAACTGACAACCCGGTCGTGCGCCGATAGCGTGCGCAACGCCATGCCGGGCTGCGAGTCACTCATTGTGTGTGGTGGGGGCGCACTCAATACCCACTTGATGCGACGGCTGCAAATAGCACTGCCCAATGTGTCGGTAACGCCGTCAGACCCATGGGGATTGCCTGCGCTGCAGGTGGAAGCCACCGCGTTTGCCTGGTTGGCCCGGCAAGCCGTTTTGCGAAAAATGGGCAGCATACAAAGTGTTACGGGCGCCAGAGGCGCCCGCATACTGGGTGCAATCTACCCGGCTTAGGTCGAAAAAGACGAGCCGCAACCACAGGTCGTGGTGGCATTGGGGTTCTTGATCACGAACTGCGCTCCCTGCAGGTCTTCTTTGTAATCAATCTCGGCGCCCACCAAGTATTGGTAGCTCATGGCGTCGATCAGCAAAGACACGCCGTTTTTGGTCATGGTGGTGTCGTCTTCGTTGGTGATTTCGTCAAAGGTGAAACCATACTGGAAACCCGAACAACCGCCGCCCTGCACGAACACGCGCAGCTTGAGGTCGGGATTGCCTTCTTCCGCAATCAGGTCTGCTACTTTCGCCGCCGCGCTGTCGGTGAACAGGATGGGGGTGGGCATTTCGGTCTGGATGCTTTCAGCGACTGCGCTCATGGGGGACTCCGGTCAAATCAAGAATGGGTAAATAGTACAGCAAATCGCTCGGGAATACGTTTACTGGTTATTTGCCGCTAGTTTCAGTGTGGGCTTTTCCTCGTGCTCAAGAATAGGGCGCAACTGGCCCGTAATGAGCGCGCCCTGGTGCAACTCCATCGCGGCATACTGAATATCACCTTGGATACGCGCTTTGGGTTGCAGTTCCAGCATATGACGCGCATACACCGGCCCGTTGACCGCGCCGTTGATGATGATGTGGTCCGCGGTCACTTCACCCACGACGGTGGCTGATTCAGAGATCACCAGAATGCTGGATGCGTCTTCGCTGGCAAAAATGTTGCCCGTGACGCCGCCATCAATACGCAAACCGTCTGAAAAACGCAAATTGCCATCAATCTGACTGCCGCTGGCAATCAGGCTCTTGATGGGGGGTTGTTTCTTCTTATTGAACACGACATTCCTTTGTTGCTAATTACAGCTTGATGGACTGGGTAGACCGCACGGCGGTCCCTTCAGTCACTTTGGCAAGGACTCCCTTGACCACCACTTGTGCGGGCACTTCGAATAGGCCTTCTACACGTCCATACTGGCGAACCTTGATGTCTTGCGGCCCTGCCGCCAAGGTGGCGCTCCAAGGCTTGCCGCTGAGCACACCCGTAAAAATCAACTCCAGACGGCCATTGAACTCAGCCGCATTTTTATTCGTCTGAATCACCAGAACCTGCCATTTTAAGGCGGTCGGGCTTTGCAACTCTGCCTGCAAGCCGCGTATGGCCACCCCCTCTGCCGCACTGCTTGGAATGAGTTTCTCAAAAAAACCGAGGTCGTCACGCAAAGACCGGTTGTCGGTTTCAAGCTGTTTGACCTGTGCCGCCAGCTTTTCGTAAGAGGCTTTTTCGGCAGTGACCAGCGTACCGGCGGTATTGGCAATCGATTGCGCCTGATCGCGTTCTATTTTGACCTTGTCCAGCTCGGTACGCAGGTCGGTGACCGTGGTGCGCAACTGCATCAGCTCTTCTTTGGAGCCGCGTTCCAGGCCTGCAATGTCCTTGCCAAACTCAAAGGCCCACAGGCCGATGGCAGCACAAAAACCCAACACAATGGCCAGCACAGCCCAGCGAAACGGCCAAGGCAAAGCGCTGCGCACCGACATGCTGGGGGCGCTGATGGTGAGGCGGCGGCGAAGGAGTCGAAATCTCATGGAGGGCGAAGTCTATCAGCCGGGCATAAAAAAACCGCCAAAACTTGCGTCCGGGCGGTTTTTGAAAGTGCAACGAAACGTTGCGTGTGCTTAACGCTTGGAGAACTGCTTACGACGGCGAGCGCCGTGGAAGCCGACCTTCTTACGCTCGACTTCACGTGCATCACGTGTCACGAAGCCAGCTTGGCTCAAGGCGGGCTTGAGCGTAGCGTCGTAGTCGATCAAAGCACGGGTAATGCCGTGGCGAGTTGCACCAGCCTGGCCGGACTCACCGCCGCCAGCAACGTTGACCATGATGTCAAATGTTTCAGCGTGGTTGGTCAACAGCAGGGGCTGTTTGCAGATCATGATGGAAGTAGCGCGACCGAAGAAGTTTTCGATGGCCTTGCCGTTCACCACGATTTGGCCGGAGCCTTTTTTCAGAAACACACGGGCGACGCTGGATTTGCGACGGCCGGTGCCATTGTTCCATTCACCGATCATTTGGCGGCCTCTCTCTTCACTGCGTCAACAGAAATACCGGGGATGTCCAGAACCTTGGGCTGTTGGGCGGTATGGGGATGCTCAGCACCACCGTAGACCTTGAGCTTCTTGATCATGGCGTAACCCAAGGGACCCTTGGGCAGCATGCCCTTGACGGCTTTTTCCAAAGCGCGGCCAGGGAACTTGGCTTGCATGTCGCGGAAGTTGATGGCAGAAATGCCACCTGGGTAGCCGGAGTGGCTGTAATACACTTTGTCGATTGGCTTGGCGCCAGTCACACGCAGTTGAGATGTATTGATAACGATGATGAAGTCACCGGTATCGACGTGAGGCGTGTAAATGGCCTTGTGTTTGCCGCGCAAACGGAGAGCAACTTCGCTGGCTACTCGTCCGAGGACCTTATCGGTCGCGTCAATCACAAACCACTCGTGCACGACCTCAGCGGGTTTTGCGCTGAAAGTTGACATGAGAATTCCTAATGGAAGTTGGTTTGGCGGGCTCTTTTCCACGGTCGGCGTTCCTCTAATGGGAATCTCTTAGGTGGGGTTCATTCATTGCTGAATGTCTTCGCCGCGGAGCCACAAAGGCGCTGCGAAGCCCCCCATTATACGAAATCTGGCTGAGCCGGGCAAGCCCGGGCCTCAGGGGTTACCATCAGCGGATGTTTAGTTATCGCCACGCCTTCCATGCCGGCAACCATGCCGACGTTCTCAAACACACGGTTTTGCTCGCAATTTTGCGTCACATGACACAAAAAGACGCGCTCAACGTGTTTGACACCCACGCCGGAGCAGGGCTCTACCGACTGGATGGCGACTACGCCCAAACCAGCGCCGAAGCCGCCGACGGCTTTCTCAAACTGGTGGCAGCCAAACCCGCTGCTGGCTTTGCACCCGCGCTGCAAGACTATGTGGAAATGGTCGCCGGTTTCAATGCGGACAACCAGTGGAAGATCTATCCAGGCTCTCCCTTCATCATCCAGAGCCTTCTGAGCGGACGCGACAAACTCAAGCTCTACGAGCTGCATCCCACGGACACCAAAACGCTGACGGCCAACGTCGCCCAGCTCGAGGCCGGACGCCAAGTCACCATCCTTCGGGAAGACGGTTTTGAAGGGCTCAAGAAGTTCTTGCCACCCCCCTCGCGGCGCGCTTTGGTGTTATGCGACCCCAGTTACGAAATCAAGCACGACTACGGCCGCGTCGCGGCCATGATTGCAGACGCCATGTTGCGCTTTGCCACAGGCACCTACGCCGTGTGGTACCCCATCATTCCCCGGCCAGAAGCCCACGACTTACCCAAAAAGCTCAAAACGCTGGCCAACAAATCAGGCAAATCCTGGTTGCACGCTACGCTGACCGTCAAGTCCAGCAAGCTCACGCAAGATGACCTGGGCGAAGTAGTGCGCCCCGGACTGCCGGCCAGCGGCATGTTCATCATCAACCCACCGCACACGCTGAAAACGGTGTTGAAAGATGCCTTGCCGCAAATGGCAGAGTTGCTCAAACAAGACCAGCACGCCACCTCCAGCCTGGAGTCTGGCGGATAGATCAGGAGCCTTCAATGCGCGTCTTTCGCGATGCCTATGCCATTTTTCGCATAGAGATGACGCTTTTCCAGCGTTTTCCCAAACTCAAAATTTCCGCCATTGGGGTGATCATCATCCCGGCACTGTATGCGCTGATCTACCTCTCCAGCGTTCGCGACCCCGGTGCGCGCACGAGCGAACTGAAGGCGGCCATTGTCAATCTGGACCAGGGCCTGAACTACCGTGGTCAGGATGTCAACGTGGGCCAGTCCGTGACCGCGTCGATCAAGGCAAAGCACACCTTCGGATTTGTGGACTACCCCGTCGAAGAAGATGCCAAGGCGGCCGTTAGGCAAGGGGCTCTTGCGTTTGCGCTGATCATTCCCAAAGACTTCAGCGCCAACGCCGTGCCAGGCCAAGAAGCGGCCGGCGGACGACTGACAATTTACGTGTCCGAGGGCAACAATTACAACGGGGCCAATCTGGCCAAGCGGTTTGCATCCGAGTTAGGCCACCAGGTCAACATCAATTTGAATGAGCAGCGTTGGTCTTTGGTGCTGACCACCGCCACCGGCTCGATTGACAAGCTCGCCCAGCTGCGCAAAGGCGCGAACGCCCTGAACGATGGCGCACACAAACTCGACGGAGGTCTGGCCAAAGCCGAAACCGGCGCCCAAGCTCTGGCATTGGGCGCGCAAGGGCTAGGCAATGGCGTGGCGCAACTGACGGACGGCGTCAAGCAACTGGGCACCGGTCTGCGAACGATGGACCAGCAGCAACCCAAGCCACAAGACCTGGCAGCACTCAAATCAGGTGCCTCCGATCTGGTGTCAGGCCACACTGCGCTGGCACAAGGCCTGCAAGACTTGCAAACCGGGGCACAAAAACTGGCCGATGGCGGCGCCAAGTTACGGGACGACACCAAAGGCATTCCCATCGTGGGCGCGCGCATTGCCGACGGTGCGGGGCAGCTTGCGGGGGGTGCTACGCAGCTCACGGCGGGCTTGCAGACGGCGCGAACCGGTCAAGCGCAACTCGCAGATGGCACACAAAAGCTCGGTGCCGGCGTGGGCAAGCTCACCGACGGGATGGCCGCTTTGGGCGGCGGGATTCACACGGCGGCGAGCAAAGTTCCAGCCGACGCCAAGCTCGAAGAATTGGGCACGGGCGGCCAGGCGGTGGCCCGTGGCGCACAAGATCTGCACAGCGGTCTGGCACAACTCAAGGCTGGCTCCAGGGAACTGGCCGCCGGGCTGGACCTGCTAAACCAGTCATTGCCCAACGACATGGCGGCACCCGACGGCAGTGCGCGCGGGCTGGCAGATTCTGTCGAACCGGTGTTGGAAATCGTGGCCCCCGTTCCCAATAACGGGGCAGGATTCGCGCCCAACTTTCTGGCCACCTCGCTATGGCTGGGGGCGGTGATGTCGGCGTTTTTGTTTCACCTGCGACGCCTGCCAGAAGTCGCCACCACAGCTTCGCACCCGGCCAGACTCATGGGTAAGCTGGGCATTTTGGGAACCATCGTGGTGGCGCAATCCATGGTCATCATGCTGATGTCGCTGTTCCTGCTGAATTTGCCAGTGTCCAAGCTATTGCCCTACGCCTTGACGCTGGTTCTCACTTCACTCACTTTTCTCTGCATCATCGTGGCACTGACCCGCGCCTTTGGGGATGCCGGCAAGGCCGCGGCGCTGCTACTGATGGTGCTGCAGCTCTCCTCCGCCGGTGGCGTGCTGCCGGTCGAACTGGCAGGTGGCATTTACCAAGCCCTGAGCCCGTGGCTGCCCTTTACCTGGGTGGTCAAAGCACTGCGTGCCAGCTTGTTTGGTGCGTTTGATGGCGACTGGTTCAGCGCCTGGGTCTTCATCGGGCTGATGGGGGCCATCGCCTGGCTGTCGGCCTGTTATGTCGGCACATGGAAATTTGTGGGTCCGGACGAGCACCGTCCGGCCATGGACATTTAGGCCCGTTTCAGGCGATGGGCAGAAGGTCCAAACGCTCGCACAGCGCCAAGGTCGGCCCGGCCTGGTTCATGGTGTAGAAGTGGATCGCTGGTGCACCACCGGCGCGCAGCTGTTCACATAAATCAGTCACCACATCGAGGCCAAAGGCCTTGATGGACGCCGTATCGTCGCCATAGCTTTGCAGGCGCAGACGAATCCAGCGGGGAATCTCCGCACCACAGGCGTCAGAAAAACGCATCAGTTGCGTAGAGCTGGTAATCGGCATGATGCCGGGCACCACCGGGACTTCCAAGCCCAACGCGTCCACCTCTTCCTGAAAACGGAAGTAGGCATCCGAGTTGTAGAAATACTGGGTGATCGCGGAGTTGGCTCCGGCTTTCACTTTCGCAGCGAAAGCCTGCAAATCGCTGGCAGGTGACTTGGCCTGGGGATGCACTTCCGGATAGGCCGCCACCTCAATGTGGAAGTCGTTACCCGTCTCGGCGCGGATAAACGCCACCAAATCGCTGGCGTAATGAAACTCGCCGCCCGCACCATAGCCACTGGGCATGTCGCCGCGCAAGGCTACCAAGCGCTGGACGCCCATGGTCTTGAGGATTGCCAGCTGCGCACGCACGGTATCTTTGGTGGCACCAATGCACGAGAAATGCGAAGCGGCGCTGACGCCCTCACTCAGAATTTCACGCACGGTGTTGAAAGTGCCCTCTTGCGTCGAGCCACCGGCACCAAAAGTCACCGAACAAAACTCAGGCTTGAGCACATACAGCTGCTGGCGTACGCCGCGCAACTTCTCCATGCCTTCTGGCGTTTTAGGCGGAAAGAACTCCAGGCTCAGGGGAATGCGTTCTTTGGTAAACATCTAACTCTCCAATTTGCGCGCACAAATAAAGAACTCGCGGTTGCCGTCGCCGCCAGCGATGGCCGAATCGAACCAATGCGTAACAGTGAGACCCAACTCGGCGCAGCAGTCGCGCAAGCGTTGCTCGACGATGGGGTACATAGCGTCGTCTTTGACAATGCCACCCTTGCCGACCTGACCGGGTTGCAACTCGAACTGCGGCTTGACCAGCGTGAGCAGCATGCCACCCGCCTTGAGTAGCGTCACGGCTGCGGGCAAGACCAGGGTCTGCGAAATAAAAGACAGGTCGGCCACCAACACGTCAAAAGGCGCAGCGAACTCCGCGGGCAGTTCTACGGCTTCGATAGCTTCGGGTGGCTCATCAGTTGCGTCGTCATCCTGGTCTTCGTCCAGTTCGTCATCCCACGCGTCTTGCGACTCACTATCATGATCGAATTGGCCATCAGCCCCCGTACTCATTGCGTAAGCAGCTATTAAATCAGTAGCACTTAGTGTTCGGGCATTGACGCCTTCCACACACAAAACCCGCGGGTCCGCGCGCAATGCCGGGTGCAACTGGGCACTGCCCACGTCCACACCCACCACCGATAGCGCACCGGACTTGAGCAGGCAATCGGTGAAGCCACCGGTACTCTGCCCGACGTCCAGACACTTCAAGCCCACCACGGACAGCCCCACCTGTTTGAGTGCAGCCTCCAGTTTCAGACCACCCCGCGACACATAGCGTGCCTCGGAGTCGTCCAGCAAGCGGATGTTGGCGGTTTCCGGCACTTCGTCACCGTTTTTGGCCACGCGTTTCCACGCGTCCAAATACAGCCACTCCACACCATCCGCAATCAGGCGCTGGGCCTGAGAGCGGGTGCTGGCGAGCCCGCGTTGCACTAGCAGTTGGTCAATGCGCATGGGTTCCTTGGCTTAATACCGGTAGGTGTCTTTTTTGTACGGACCGGACTTGCTCACGCCAATGTAGGCGGCTTGCTCGTCGGTCAACTCGGTCAGCATGGCACCGACTTTGTTCAGGTGCAGGCGCGCCACTTTTTCGTCCAGGTGCTTGGGCAGCACATAGACCTTGCCCGCCTTGTATTCCTTGGGCTTGGTGAACAGTTCGATTTGGGCGATGGTCTGGTTGGCAAAGCTGGACGACATGACGAAGCTGGGGTGGCCGGTGCCGCAACCCAGGTTCACTAGGCGGCCCTTGGCCAGCAAGATGATGCGTTTTTCGGGTTTGCCGTTTTTGCCTTTGGTAGCTGGGAAAATTACGTGGTCCACCTGGGGCTTGATCTCTTCCCACTTGCACTTGGACAGGGAGGCCACATCGATTTCATTGTCAAAGTGACCAATGTTGCTAACGATGGCCTGGTCCTTCATGGCCGCCATGTGCTTGTAGGTGATGACGTTTTTGTTGCCGGTGGTGGTCACAAAAATGTCGGCCTTGTCGGCGGCGTATTCCATGGTCACGACTTTGTAGCCTTCCATGGCCGCTTGCAGGGCGTTGATGGGGTCGATTTCAGTCACCCACACCTGGGCGCTCAGGGCACGCAAGGCCTGGGCAGAACCCTTGCCCACATCACCGTAACCGGCCACGCAAGCCACTTTGCCAGCGATCATCACATCGGTAGCACGCTTGATGGCGTCCACCAGGGATTCGCGGCAACCGTACAGGTTGTCGAACTTGCTTTTGGTCACCGAGTCGTTCACGTTGATGGCGCGGAAAGCCAGCGTGCCTTTGGCGGACATTTCTTCCAGGCGCATCACGCCGGTGGTGGTCTCTTCGGTCACGCCGATGATGTTCTTCAGACGGCGGCTGTACCAGGTGGGGTCCTGCTTGAGCTTGGCCTTGATGGCTTTGAACAGACAGATTTCCTCTTCACTGCCTGGCTTGGCCAGGACCTTGATGTCTTTTTCAGCGCGTGCGCCCAGGTGCATCAGGAGCGTCGCGTCGCCGCCATCGTCCAAGATCATGTTCGGGCCTTCAGCTGCGGAGCCCTTTTTGCCACTGAATTCGAAAATGCGGTGGGTGTAATCCCAGTAGTCTTCCAATGACTCGCCTTTGTAGGCAAATACCGCCGTGCCCTGCGCCACCAAGGCCGCAGCAGCGTGGTCTTGCGTGGAGAAAATGTTGCATGAGGCCCAGCGCACATCAGCGCCCAGGGCTTGCAGGGTCTCGACCAGCACGCCGGTCTGGATGGTCATGTGCAGCGAGCCGGTAATGCGTGCCCCTTTGAGCGGCTGGGCTTTGGCAAACTCTTTGCGAATCGCCATCAGGCCAGGCATTTCGGTCTCGGCAATGGTCAACTCTTTACGGCCCCACGGTGCGAGGCTCAGGTCGGCGATTTTGTAGTCTTCGGTTTTGGTTGCAGGTTTCAACGCGCTCATGGTTCACTCCAAAAATAAATTTGAAAGCCACGGGTACTAGCGGGAACCGGGGTAAACCGGAAAAACTCACCGCACAGACCCGTGGGTGAGCGTCGTTGGTGCTTGGACTAACGTACCGAGCCTCGTTCACATGGTGTGAACTGCAACGCTCCTCGGCAAGTGGCTATTCTAACCGGGTGCCATGCGCATGATGGCCGCGAGCCGCTATCGCACGGGCCCCGTGGTCGAGCCAACCACCAACTCGGGCTGCCGCAGCTGCTGCAACAGCTTGGTTGGTGGCGAGTTGCACACCTGTAACACCATCTCCGCCATGGTCACGCCGGTCGAATGGGCTGTGGGTTGTGTCACCGTGGTCACATCCAAGCCAAATAAAAACGTATCGCTAGGTATTACGCCATGTACCACCACGGAGACGTCGACACCCAAAGTCAACCCAGCATCCACCAAGCCCCGCAATACGCCAATGCCGCCCAAATTGTTGTCCACCACAATGGCAGTAGGTTTGTGCGGCAATCCCATCAGTTTTTTGACGGCCTCCAGCCCACTGCGTCGGTCGACAGCGGCCCCCACCTGCCAGGCATCCGGACAAGGTAAATTGGCGGCCTGCATCGCCGTCACAAATCCGCGGTGCCTTTGCAGTGCGAAATTCAAGTCCAGCGGCGAATGCACAAAGGCAATGTCGCGATGCCCCAGGGCCTGCAAATGCTGCACCGCCATTTGGCTGCCACGCTCGTTGTCGAAGTCGAACCAAGCATGGTCTTCACAGTGTGCCGTGCGGCCATAGGCCAAAAATGGATACCCCTTTTCCATCAGATGAAGAATGCGGGCGTCTTCCACACGGGTGTTCGGAATCACCACGGCATCGACCCGCCCGCCACGGAAAAGCCGGTCGTAGACGTCGATGTCGCCGTCATCCGGGGCCACGGCCAGCAACAAGTCGAAATGGTCTTGGTTGAGTCGCTCAGCCAGTCCACCCGCCATGTCCAAAAACTGGGGGTTGCCCAAATATTCAAATGCGGCGGAATACACAATGCCAATCGCTTCCGCACTGCCGCGTACCAACCTGCGCGCGCCAACGTCAGGGCGATAGCCCAATTGTTTGGCCATCTCCTGCACGCGCAAGCGTGTCTGGGCATTCACGTCTTGGTAACCATTCAAAGCGCGGCTCACCGTGGACGTGGATAGCCCCAGTTCTTTTGCCAACGCCTTAATATTCATAACCTCAGCCTTTCAAAGCCGTGCTACTTCAGACCGATGAACGCACCACTCCAGGCTAAGAGATGGATGATTCCAGAACCCAACTCGGCACCCGTCAAACCGCTCTCGACCAATAACTCGCCAACCATCACACCGTTTGGCAACGACCAAGATACAGGCTGCGCGCTAAAGTTAAACACACACAACACCTGCTGGGACGCGTTGGATCGGATAAATGCCAGCACCTGCGGGTCCACGGGCAGTAGTTGCATGCCGCCGTCGATCAACGCTGTTTGGGACTTGCGCCAACGCATGAGTCCACGATAAAAATTAAGCACCGAGTCTTGCACAGACTCTTGCGCATCGACGGCCAGGGCCCGATGCGACTCGGCCACCGGCAGCCAAGGCTTCACATGGCCTGCGCTTTCGGACGAAAACCCGAGATCAGGGCGCGCCGAGCGCCACGGCATGGGTGTACGGCAACCATCGCGCCCTTTGAACTCTGGCCACATCGTGATGCCGTACGGGTCTTGCAGGTCTTCAAAGGCAATATCTGCCTCAGGCAAACCCAACTCGTCTCCTTGGTAGATGCAAGATGATCCGCGCAAACTCAGTTGCATGGCAGCGCCCAACTTCAACAGTGCTGGGTTTGACTCCGCACCGGACCAACGGGTGGCAAAACGCACGACATCGTGGTTGGACAATGCCCAGCAAGGCCAGCCCCCCTCGGCAATGGCTTCAAAGCGGCTCAACACGCCATGAAAGTATTCCGACGAATGCGCTGTTCCCAGCAGGTCAAAGCAATACGCCATGTGCAACTTGTCGCCGCCACGCGTGTACTCGGCCACGCGGGCCAGGCCATCGTCGTCGCCAATTTCTCCCACCATGGTGGTGTTGGGATAGGCATCGAGCAAACTGCGCAGCTTGCGCAAAAACTCCAAATTTTCTGGCTGGCTCTTGTCAAACTTGTGCCATTGCCATCCGTACGGGTTGACTTCTGAGACCGCAGGGTCTTCACCATCAGGCCGACCGCGCGGTGGATTGCTACGCAATTGGGCATCGTGAAAATAAAAGTTGGCCGTATCCAGTCGGTAACCATCCACCCCCAAATCCAGCCAAAATTGAACCGTTTGCAGCAGCGCATTCTGAACTTCCGGGTTGTGGAAATTCAGGTCTGGCTGGCTGGTCAGAAAGTTGTGCATGAAATACTGACACCGCCGTGTATCCCACTGCCAGGCACTGCCGCCAAAAATGGACAGCCAGTTGTTCGGGGGGGTGCCGTCGTCTTTGGCGTCCGCCCAAATAAACCAGTCCGCCTTCGGGTTGGTTTTATTCACACGGCTCTCTGCAAACCAGGGATGCTGATCCGAGCAGTGCGACAGCACTTGGTCGATCATGACCTTGAGGTTCAAAGAATGGGCTTTGTCCACCAAGGCTTTGAAGTCGGCCAGGGTTCCAAACATCGGGTCGACATCGCAGTAATCGCTCACGTCGTAACCAAAGTCTTTCATGGGGCTCTTGAAAAAAGGGGACAGCCATATACCGTCAACCCCTAACCCCGCCACATAGTCCAGCTTGGCAGTAATGCCTGCCAGATCGCCAATGCCGTCTTCATTGCTATCGGCAAAACTGCGGGGGTAAATTTGATAAATAACACCACCGCGCCACCAGTTGTCGTTTGGGGCTTTTTTTAACGCTTGCATTCTTAAACTTCTTTCGTGAATTCAATTGGTAATTAACCCGGTTACTGGGAAAATAATGTCTGTTCGCAATGAGGATTAATTCGATGCAAAAACTGGACCCGCTTTTGTTGCCTACCCACTTTGAATGGGGATGCGCGACTTCGTCTTTTCAGATTGAAGGTGCACACACGCAAGACGGAAAGGTGCCCAGTATTTGGGATGACTTTTGTGGCCAACCTGGACGCATCAAGGATGCCAGCGATGGTACCGTGGCCTGCGACCATTTCCACCGTTTTGCTGACGACGTCCAACTGATCGCAGACTTGGGGTTCAAACACTACCGGTTCTCGATTTCGTGGCCGCGCGTCATGACCACCGACAACAAGGTGAACATGGCAGGATTGGATTTTTACAAGCGCTTGCTGGATGCCCTGGAAAAGCACCACATCACGCCCAACGCCACACTGTTTCACTGGGATTTGCCCTCGCACTTGGACGGAGGTTGGCTGAACCGCGACACCGCTTACCGTTTTGCGGACTACACGCAACTGATGGCCCGCCACCTGGGTGATCGACTGCCCCGCGTCGCCACCTTGAATGAGCCCTGGTGCTCCGCATTTTTGGGATATGACCTGGGCGTCTTTGCACCAGGCATTCAAGACCGCGAAAAATCCTTGACGGCTGCGCACCATCTGATGCTTGCCCACGGCTTGGGCCTGCAGGCCTGGCGCACCGTACGGTCCGACACCCTGCTGGGCATTGTGCTGAACCCGGAACTGTGCGACCCTGCCTCCGACAGGGAGAGCGACCTCCATGCCGCCCGACTGGCGGAACTGGAGCGCAACGACAGCTTTTTGAACCCGCTGTTTGGTCGGGAGTGGCCGAGTGAACTGCTGACGCAAATGGGGAGCCGCATCGCCGACCGCAGGCAAGGCGACACGGAAATTTGCGCGCAGCCCTTGGACTTTATCGGACTGAACTACTACACACGTTCCATCGCCCAAGCGCCCGTCTCTGCGAGCGACAAAGCTCGGGGCTACACCTTTGTGCAGCCCACCGCCCCCAAACGCCTGACGGACATTGGTTGGGAAATTTATCCCGAAGGCCTGACCCGCGTGGTCAACAACCTGCGCAGTCAATGGCCCTTGCCACCCATTTGGATTACCGAAAATGGTGCGGCCGACAACACCGGTCTGGTGGACGGGGAGTGCAACGACTCCATGCGTTGCGACTACCTGGAGACGCACTTCGAACAGGTGGCCGAACTGAAGCGCGCTGGCGCCGATGTGCGCGGCTACTACGTATGGAGCCTGATGGACAATTTTGAATGGGCGCATGGCTACAGTCAGCGCTTTGGCATTGTGCATGTCGACTTTAAAACCCAAAAAAGAACTCCGAAAAAGAGCGCCCTGATGCTGCAGCGTTTGCTGCAGTCTTGAATTAAATCAACCGCCCTTCACTGAACCCGACAGCAGGCCGCGCACAAAGAATCGCTGCAGCGAAAGGAAGACGGCCACCGGCACCGCAATCGACACGAATGCGCTGGCCGTCAAAATTTCCCAGCTCTCGCCACGCGAACCTAACAAGTCATTGAGCTTGATAGTCAGGACAATCTGCTCGGGCTGCTTGCCAAGGAACACCAGCGCCACCAAAAAGTCATTCCACACCCACAAGAACTGGAAAATCGCAAAACTGGCAAGTGCGGGAATAGACAAGGGCAACACGATGCTGATGAAAATCTGAAAGTGCGACGCTCCGTCCATCCGGGCACTCTCAATAATGTCACGCGGCAGCGCCGCGATGTAGTTGCGCAGCAGGTAAATCGCCAACG
>JBEEJM010000074.1:0-9878 GCA_041169205.1 Pseudomonadota bacterium
ACCGGTGCCATTCTGATCCGCATCGAAGACGATGGCCGTGGCATCAACCGCGAGCGCGTGCTGCAACGGGCCTGGAACCGGGGGCTGATTGAGCAAGGTGTGGTCCCCAGTGACGATGCCATCAACATGCTTATTTTTGAGCCTGGTTTTTCGACCGCAGAGCAGGTGTCCAACTTGTCCGGGCGCGGTGTTGGCATGGACGTCGTGCGCCGCAACATCGAGGCGCTGCGCGGAACTTTGCGCTTGACCAGCAACCCCGGACAGGGATTGCAGGTTGATATTCGCCTGCCACTGACACTGGCCATCATTGACGGGTTTCTGGTGGGTGTGGGCAAGTCCAAATTTGTGCTGCCACTCGAAGCGGTGGTCGAGGTGATTGAGTCCAACAGCAACTCGGTGCGGGTCGACAAGTCGGGCCGACATTGCCTGGAGTTGCGCGGTGCCGTGCTTCCGGTGGTGCGCCTGCGTACGCTGTACAGCGTGGAGTCGAACCATACCGACCGGGTCAGTGTTGTGGTGGTGCACTCCACCCGCGGGCAATACGGCATCGAGGTCGAAGCCTTGCTCGGCCAGCAGCAAACCGTCATTAAGCCTTTGGGTCGGCTTTTCAAGTCGCTCCGGGGCATCTCGGGCTCCAGCATTTTGGGCAGTGGCGAGGTCGCACTGATCCTTGATGTCAATTCGCTGGGCGAGTTGGTGACCGGCCCAGAACGCCTGCTTGAAACCCAATAAGTTTTTTCTTTACATCACGATTACCGGAGACACCACCATGAGCATGAACCCCTTCCCCCGCATTTTGCGTGCACTCACCAGCGCTGACCTGAAGCGGCGCGTTGCCGATCTGGAGTCCGAGCTGAAGGTGCGAACGGACATCATGAATTTGACCAGCATCGTCTCCGAGGCGGACAAAAAGGGCGACATCCTGACGGTCAACCAGAAGTTTTTGGATGTCTCCAAATACCCGGTCAAAGAACTGATCGGGTTTGGGCACAACACCACGCGCCACCCCGACATGCCCAAAGCGGTGTTTAAAGAGATGTGGTCCACGATCGGGCGCGGCGACATTTTTCGTGGTGTGGTGAAAAACCGGGCCAAAGACGGCACGCCCTACTACGTGGACGCGGTTATCGCCCCCATCATGGGCGAAAACGGCAAACCCATGAAATATCTGGGTGTGCGCTATGACATCACCGAGGCCGAAATCGAGCGGCAAAACGCCAGCGGCATCATCAAAGCCATTGACGCGTCCTACGCCTATATCGAGTTCGATCTGGGCGGCCATGTCTTGAAAGCCAACCCCAACTTTCTCAAAGTCACGGGCTACCAAAGCGATGAAGTGGTCGGCAAGCACCACCGCATCTTTTGCGAAGGCACGCTCTCCAACTCGCCTGCCTACCAGCAGTTTTGGCGTGACCTGAACGATGGCAAGCCGCAAAGCGATGTTTTCAAACGCGTGACCAAAGCCGGCAAGGTCGTGTTCTTGCAGGCGGTGTATGCACCCGTCACCGACGAAATGGGGCGCGTGTTCAAAATCGTAAAAATCGCCACCGACGTGACCGCCGAAGTCCAGGCCACCGACATGTTGCGCAACGCCGTCGAGCAGGCGCAAGCCGTCACCGCTGCCGCCATGCGGGGTGATTTGACACAACGCATTCCGATGGAAGGCAAGAGCGGCCCCATCGAATCCCTGTGCGGTGGGGTCAACGCCTTGATGGAAACCACCTCGGTTATTTTTGCCGATGTGGTGCGGGTCTTTGGCGCTTTGGCGGCAGGCGACCTGTCGCAGCGCATCACCCGTGAATACGCAGGCACCTTCGACCAGTTGAAAACGGATGCCAACCAAACCAGTGAAAAAGTGGCCGGCATCATTGAAGACGTGGGCCGCATTTTCTCGGGCATGGCCAATGGCGATCTGACGCAACGCATTGAGCGCGACGCAGAAGGTGTGTTCAACCAGGTCAAAGAAGACGCCAACTCCAGCGCCGAAAAATTGACCAGCATCATTGAAGAAGTGCGTGCCGCCGCAGATGCCCTGACCGGCGCTGCCAACCAGGTCAGCGCCACGGCGCAGTCGCTCAGCCAGGCCGCCAGCGAACAAGCCGCCAGTGTCGAAGAAACCACCTCGCAAATCGACGTCATGTCGGCCAGCATCAGCCAAAACTCCGACAACGCCCGCGTCACTGACGGCATGGCTACCAAGGCCAGCAAAGAGGCGACCGAGGGCGGTGGTGCCGTCAACCAAACCGTAGTGGCCATGAAGCAAATTGCCGCCAAGATTGGCATCGTGGACGACATCGCGTACCAGACCAACCTGCTGGCCTTGAATGCCGCCATTGAAGCGGCGCGGGCCGGTGAGCACGGCAAGGGCTTTGCGGTGGTAGCCGCTGAAGTGCGCAAACTCGCAGAGCGCAGCCAAGAGGCGGCGAAAGAGATTGGCGAGTTGGCGGGCAACAGTGTCAGCACCGCAGAGCGTGCCGGCAAGTTGCTTGACGAAATTGTGCCCAGCATCCAAAAGACCTCCGAGCTCGTGCAAGAGATTGCAGCGGCCAGTGCGGAGCAAAGCGAGTCGGTTGCGCAAATTGGAGGTGCGATGGGCCAGCTCAGCAAGGCCACGCAACAAAATGCGTCGGCATCAGAAGAATTGGCGGCCACCAGCGAAGAGTTGTCGGGCCAGGCCGAGCAGTTGCAGCAGTCGGTGTCGTTCTTTAACCTGGGCCAGCCCGCCCCCAAGGTGCGCAACCGCCATGAGCCCGCCGCCAGCGAGCGCCGTGGTGGTGCCATTCCTCGGCTGGGCTCGCCGCTCAAGGCGGCGTCCGTGCGCGGTGGCAACGGCAACTTCAAGCCGTTCTAAGGTCTGCTGCCATGGCCACAGAGTCTGCCCCGGCACAGTACCTCACCTTCTTTTTGGGTGAGGAACTGTTTGCCATGGACATCCGCACCGTACGTGAAATCATTCAGCACGCGGCCATGACCGTGGTGCCCATGACGCCCAATTTTGTGCGCGGCGTCATCAACCTGCGGGGCGCAGTGGTGCCCGTGATTGATCTGCAATCCCGCTTTGGACGCACCCAGATGGTGGTTGGAAAAAAAACCTGCGTGGTGATTTTGGATGCCACCCAGGAGGGTGAAAAAACCGAGCTGGGCCTGATGGTCGATGCGGTGAGCGAAGTGATTGAAATCGCTGCCAACGACATCGAGGCGCCGCCCCATTTTGGGGGCTCTATCCAGCGTGAATACATTCGCGGCATGGGCAAGGTGAAGGGCGAATTCGTCGTCATCCTGGAGCCCAACCGTGCACTCAACATCGACGACATGGTTCTCGCCTCATGAACACTGCACAACGAGCCCTTGAAGAGCGTACCAAGCTTGCGGGCAACAACAAGTTCGAGATGCTGCTGTTTCACCTTGGTGAAGCCAGCGGTAGCGGGCAGCGCGAGCTGTTTGGTATCAATGTATTCAAGGTTCGCGAAATCCTGGTCATGCCGGCGATTACCGAGCTGGCCAACAGCCATGCGAACCTGATGGGCGTGGCCAATATTCGCGGGCAGATCATTCCCGTCATCAACCTGCCTGCCGCGATGGGCTGCCATGCCACCAAAGGCCTGAACATTTTGATGGTGACCGAGTTTGGGCGCACCGTGCAGGCGTTTGCGGTGGAAGATGTGCGCGAAATCGTGCAGCTTGATTGGGACCATGTGCTGCCGGCCGAAGCCAGCCACGCCAGCGGTCTGGTGACCGGTATTGCGCGCATTGACGGCGCACTGGCCACTACCCGCCTGGCCCAGGTGCTGGACGTGGAGCAGATTCTCAAATCGGTCATGCCCCCCCGGGATGTGGAAGAAATCAACCGCGAGGTGGTTGGGCCTTTGCTGGTGCTGCCCGAGGGTGCGAAGCTGCTGGCGGCAGACGATTCGGCCGTGGCGCGCTCGGTGATCGAGCTGGGCCTCAAGGCCATGGGTGTGCCCTACATCATGACCAAAACCGGTAAAGAGGCATGGGAGTACCTGCAGTCCACCACCGAAAAAATAGCCGTGGTGCTGACTGACCTGGAAATGCCGGAGATGGATGGTTTTACCCTCACGCGGCTCATCAAGGCAGACCCACGCTTCAAGCACATTCCGGTGGTGATCCATTCCTCGTTGACCGGTGCCACGAATGAGAACCATGTGAAAAGTGTGGGCGCGGATGCCTATGTTGCCAAGTTTGCCCCGCGTGAATTGGCCGCCACCATCCGCCGCGTTCTGGCCTGACCTATGCGCCGCGCACTCACGGGTTGGCATTGGTTACCGCAACACACGGTGATCGCGATGTCGGTGGCGGTGGCGGTGGTTCTGAGCGCGCTGGTGGGCCTGGACCTGCAGCGTGAGTACCAGTCCGAAGTCGCCGCTGCGGGTGCCAAGACCCACAACCTGACCCAGGTGCTGACCGAGCATGCGCGCCAAAGCCTGCGGCGGGTCGATATTTCACTGGCCCAGGCCGCCGCCGTGCTTCAGGAGCAGGCGGCGCTGCCCAAAAACGACCCTAAAAATGATCCGACTGTCGTGCGCGATCGCATGCGCGCCCTGCTGCCCAAGGACGGCCTGATTCGCGCGCTGGTGCAGGTGAACGCGAACGGTGCCATCGTCATGTCCACAGTTAACGAAGACGTGCAACGCATTGGCGCGGTGGCCGATCGGGATTACTTCACGGTGCATCGCGATGCCTCCAGCCAGGGCGTTTTTGTCGGGCATGCGGTGAGAAGCCGCACCTCGGGGGCCTGGATCATTCCGGCCAGCATTCGCCTGGGGGCGCCGGAAGACCCGTTCCGGGGTGTCTTGCTGGCCGTAATTGAACCCGCGTATTTTCAAAATTTTTACAGCTCCATCGACACCGGAGCCAATGGCTTTGTGACGCTGTTCACCCGACAGGGCTGGATTGCGGCGCGCGCACCGTTTGATGAAACGATGATTGCGCGCAACTGGAGCACGGCCCCCATGTTTTCCGAGCACCTGGTCGACGCGCAAGCCAAGACCGTGCGGCAGGTGGTCGCCGCAGACGGGGTGGAGCGCATCTACAGCTACCAGGCCATGAAAGAGTATCCGGTGGTGGTCGCCATGGGGTCGTCCCTTTCTGACAGTTTGGCCCCCTGGCGCACCCATGCGGCGCGCATGGTGGTTTTGCTGCTGTTGATGTTGGGTGGGGTGCTGGCAGGCACGCTCATGCTGGTGCGGCAACTCATGGAGTGCCAGCGCGTAGAGCGGACGTTGCGCACCATCATCGAGACCGAACCCGAGTGCGTGAAGCTCTTGGATGGACAAGGCAATCTGGTGGAAATGAATGCCGCTGGGCTGGCCATGCTGGAGGCCGATTCGCTGGCGCAGTTGCAAGCCCATGGGGTGATCAACTGTGTGCAAAGCGATTATCGGGACGCATTTGCCACCCTGCACCACGACGTGATGTGTGGCGAAAGCGTGCAATTGAAGTTTCAGACCGTGGGTCTGCGCGGTGGCCTGCGTTGGCTGGAGACCCATGCGGCCCCGATACGTAACCCCAACGGAGCCGTGACCCATTTGCTGGGGGTGACCCGCGACATTACCGCCGAGCACCAGGCCATGCTGGCCTTGCAGCTGGCGCTCAAAGAAAAAACCTCGCTCTTGAACGAAGTACACCACCGGGTCAAAAACAACCTGCAAGTGATCTCCAGTTTGTTGCGCCTGGAGGCGGGGCGCAGCGCGGCCGACAACACCAAGAGCGTGTTGACCGATATGCAAGCGCGCATACGCACCATGGCCCTCTTGCATGAGTCGCTGTACCGCTCGGGCGTGTTTGCGCGGGTCAACCTGGGAGACTACCTGCGGCAACTGGCGACCCAGGGCTTTCGCAGCATGGTGGACTCCAAAATGCGGGTGCAACTGGAGCTGGAGCTGGCCGACGTGTTCGTCAGCCTGGACCAGGCCACACCGTGTGGATTGCTGGTCAACGAGCTGATTTCCAATTGCTGCAAACACGCATTCCCCGACGATCGCAGCGGCAAGGTGCGCGTCGCACTGCAGTGGTTGCCCGTCGATGACGGTGCCAAACCCCTGGCGTGCTTGTCGGTCAGCGACACCGGAGCCGGTCTGCCGCCCGACTTTGAAGCGCGCTGCGGCCAGTCACTGGGCATGCAACTGGTGGTCGATTTGAGCGGCCAGATCGGCGGCACGCTGGGCACTGATCACCTCGGTGGCACGCGTTTTTATGTCACCTTTACACCGGACGTCTTCCAAAAAGTCGCGGCCCCTACGTTGGCTATGTCTCCGGCTCTTGATTTGGAAACCGCATGACCACCGCAGCGCGCGCGCGCATTTTGATCGTTGAAGACGAAATCGTCGTGGCCCGCGACATCCAGCTCCAGCTGGTGGAAATGGGCTATGCGGTGGTGGGCCACACCACGCGCGGCGAAGATGCCATTCCCCTCACCGGGCAGCTCCGGCCGGACTTGGTGTTGATGGACATTCAACTGGCCGGGGATATGGATGGCGTGGCTGCGGCCCAGGCCATCCGTGAGCAATATGGCGTGCCGGTTATTTTTCTCACCGCCTTTGCGGCAGACGAAATTCTGGAGCGCGCCAAGCTGGCTGAGCCCTATGGCTACATCCTGAAACCCTTCTCCGAGCGCGAGCTGCGCACGGTGTTGGAGATGGCGCTGTACAAGCACCAGGTCGAAGCCCGGCTGCTGGAAGCCGCCGAACACAACCAAACCATTTTGGACAATATGGTGGATGGTGTCATCACGATTGGCGACCAGGGTTGCATGGAGTCGGTCAACCCTGCGGCGTGCCGCATGTTTGGCTATACCAGCGCGCACCTGTTGGGGCACAACGTGTCCATGCTCATGCCCGAGCCACACCACACGCACCACGGCGACTACCTGCAGAACTTTCGGGACACCGGCGAGGCCCGCATGGTCGGCGTCTCGCGCGATGTGCAGGGGCTGCGCCAGGACGGCAGCGTGTTCCCCATGAATTTGTCGGTTTCCAGCATGACGCGCCGCGGGCAAACCACCTTCATTGGCCTGGTGCGCGACCTGTCCGAGCACCAGCAAGATCTGGAGGAAATTCGCCGTCTGGCCTTTTACGATGCGCTCACCGGCCTGCCCAACCGCCGCTTGCTGATGGACCGTCTGGGCCAGGCCATGCTGAACTCATCGCGCACCGGCCAGCATGGGGCGCTGATGTTTTTGGATCTGGACCATTTCAAGCAACTCAACGACACCCTGGGCCACGACGTGGGGGACGAGTTGCTGCAGCAAGTGGCGACCCGCTTGCGTGCCTGCGTGCGTGAGGGCGACAGCGTGGCGCGCCTGGGGGGTGACGAGTTTGTGGTGCTGCTGGAAGCCCTGAGCCCGCTGGCCATTGAGGCCGCGAGCCAAAGCGAGCTGGTGGCGCTGCAAATTTTGGAGTCTTTGGGCCAGCCTTACCTGCTGCGCGGCCTGCACCACACCAGCACACCCAGCATTGGCATCGTCGAGTTCATGGAAGACCAGCAGACGCTGGAAGACCTGCTCAAAATGGCCGATGTCGCCATGTACCAGGCCAAGGCGGCCGGGCGCAACACGTTGTGCTTTTTCGACCCCGCCATGCAAGCCGCTGCCACCGCCCACACCGCGATGGAGAAAGACCTGCGCAAGGGCGTGGCCGAAAGCGAGTTTGTGCTGCACTACCAAATACAGGTCAACGGCCAGGGCAAGCCCACCGGCGCGGAGGCGCTGGTGCGCTGGCACCACATTGCCCGGGGCATGGTGTCACCGGCGCACTTTATTCCGCTGGCCGAAGAAACCGGGCTGATCTTGCCTCTGGGCCAGTGGGTGCTGGAGACCGCCTGCCAGCAGCTGGTGCAGTGGTCCAAAAACTGTGCCACCGCGCACTGGACCATGGCCGTCAACGTCAGCGCATCGCAGTTTGCACAGGCCAGCTTTGTGGCCAACGTCGACACCGCTTTGAAAAAAACCGGAGCCAACCCCTACCTGCTCAAACTCGAGCTGACCGAGAGCATGCTGGTCACCGATGTAGACGCCGTGATCACCAAGATGAATGCCATCAAGCAGCGCGGCGTGGCGTTTTCGCTGGACGACTTTGGCACCGGCTATTCGTCCCTGACCTACCTCAAACGCCTGCCGCTCACCCAGCTCAAGATTGACCAGTCGTTTGTGCGCGACGTGCTGACCGACGCCAGCGACGCCGTGATTGCCCGCACCATCTTGGCGCTGGGTCACAGCCTGGGCATGACGGTGATTGCCGAAGGCGTAGAAACCGCCGAGCAACACCATTTCTTGTCCAGCATGGGCTGTGATGCCTTCCAGGGCTACTACTTTGGAAGGCCAATTAATGCTGAAGCCCTCGCAGAATATGCGCGTACAGCTATCAAACTTGTAGCATGAAACGCCTGCCGCCCTTTCCCAACGTAGCACGCAAGCTGCTGTGGAATGCCGTGGGCCTGATCGCGGGGAGTGGCTTGCTGCTGGCATGGGCGTTGGCCTATTTGCACGACCAAGCGCACCTGGCCGCACACCAAAGCACCGCAGCGGTGGCGCGCATTGTGCAAGAGCAAACCGACCGCACCCTGCAAAACGTGGACCAACGGTTGCAGTTGGCCGCCGTCCGGCTGGAGCAACTGCGCCGATCCCATGAACTGACCGGGCCGTCCGCGCAGGCGGTGCTGCGCGCACAGGTGAAAGAAATCCCGTTTGTGCGCGCCATGTGGGTGATGAATGCCAAGGGCGTCATCGTGTACGACTCCGATAACGGCATAGGCATAAACCTCTTCGATCGAGAGTACTTTCAGGCCCACCTGCGGCGGCCTGCGCCTGGCTTTTTCCTGGGCGTGCCGGTGAAGAATTACAAAGGTGTCTGGGTGATGAGCGCCTCGCGGGCCATGGTCGGCCCAGACGGGGAGTTTGCTGGCATCGTGGTGGCAGCGCTCAGCCCCGCGTATTTCGAGCAGCTGTGGTCTGAGCTGGACTTGGGAGCCGGTGGGTCGGTGAGCCTGTTCCGCCGTGACGCGGTACTGTTCATGCGCAGCCCCTTTGTGGACACCGTCATCGGCAAGTCTTTCCCAGCCCTGCCCTTGTTCAAACTGCTGCCCCAAAATGAGACTGCTGGTACGTTTGAGACCGACTCGGTGTTTGACCACATACCGCGAGACTATGCCTACCGATCTTTGGCGCATTTCCCCGCCGT
Source organism: Pseudomonadota bacterium (assembly GCA_041169205.1). Lineage (GTDB taxonomy): Bacteria > Pseudomonadota > Gammaproteobacteria > Burkholderiales > Burkholderiaceae_C > Allorhodoferax. The sequence continues at coordinate 9,198 of JBEEJM010000074.1, forward strand.
GGTCGTGGTGGGAAAAGCGCATACGGTCACTTTTTCGGCCTGGAGCCGCATGGCCGCGCTGGCGGTGTCGGTGTGGTTGGCCGGTTGTATTTTTGTGGCATTTTTGCTGTACCTGATGGTGCGCGACTTGGTCAAACGCGACCTGGTGGAGCAGGCGCTGCGCCAAAGCAAAACCCAGCAGCGTGCCATGCTGGACGCCTTGCCCGACCTGATGTTTGAGGTCGGCGCGGACGGCCGCTACTACGATTACCACTCCCCGCGCGCCGATCTTCTTGCCGCCCCGCCGGAGGTGTTTCTTGGCAAATTGGTTCACGACATTTTGCCGCCCGAGGCCGTAACAACGATCATGGCAGCCATTCAGAGTGCGCAGGAAACGGGGTATTCCAGTGGGCACCAAATCCGCCTGCCGTTGCCCCAGGGCGAGCACTGGTTTGAACTCTCCACCGCCCGCAAGGCGCGATTGCCCGGCGAAGACCCCCGCTGCATCATGCTGTCACGCGACATTACGGCACGCAAACAGGTTGAACAGGCGCTGCAAGCGTCTTTGAACGACAAGGTGGGCCTGCTCAACGAAGTGCACCACCGGGTGAAGAACAATTTGCAGGTCATGACCAGCTTGCTGCGCCTGGAGGCCAACCGCAGCACGCAGGCCGAGACCAAGGCCGTGCTGGGCGAGATGCA
>JBEEJM010000075.1:0-3014 GCA_041169205.1 Pseudomonadota bacterium
CGTTGGGCGACGGACATGAGAATCTCCTGAAAATAGGGGTGAATACGCTATGTTCTTCTGAATAAAGATTAATTTCTCGCTATATTTACGCCACTAATTAGTTTTAAATTTACCAACACTACGCCGATGGACCTCGACCGCATTGACCTCAAAATCCTCACCTGCTTGCAGGAAGACGGACGCATCTCCAACCTCAAGCTGGCCGAGACCGTGGCCCTGTCACCCACCGCCGTGCTGGCGCGGGTGCAGCGCCTCACCAAAGACGGCTACATCGTGGGCTACGAGGCGCGCCTGAATCCCCTCAAGCTGGGCGCGGGAATGATGGTGTTTGTCGAGGTGCTGCTGGACCGCACCACGCCCAATGTGTTTGAGGCCTTCAAGGCGGCGGTGCAGGTGCGTGCCGAGATCATGGAGTGCCACATGGTGGCTGGTGGGTTTGATTACCTGCTCAAAACCCGCATGGCCGACATGGCGGCCTACCGCGACTTTGCCGGCACCGTGCTGTGGCAGTTGCCTGGCGTGCGCGAAACCCGCACCTACGCGGTGATGGAAGAAGTCAAAAACACGACCCACCTGAAACTTTTGTAACATTTCCCCTGCCCAAAAACTCCCTTCCCAACGCACAATGCCCGCATGATCAATCGTCGCCAATTCACTCTTGCTGCTGGCGCTGCCAGCCTGGCCCAGTTTCCTGCAGCACGCGCGCAGTCCGACCGCATCGTGCTGGGGCAATCGGCGGCGTTCACCGGGCCTGCCGCGCAACTGGGCATCCAGTTTCATGCGGGGGCCAAACTATTTTTTGACCGGCTCAATACCCAAGGCGGCGTGGCCGGGCGTAGCGTAGAAATCGTCAAGCTCGACGACGGCTACGAGCCTGACCGCTGCGCAGCCAACACCCAGAAACTGATTGACGACGATGTGTTTGCCCTGTTTGGCTACATCGGCACGCCCACCAGCATCGTGGCGCTGCCGCTGGCGACCAAAGCCAAAGTGCCCTTCATTGCGCCATTTACCGGTGCCATGGCGCTGCGCGCGCCGCTGAACCGCTATGCCTTTCATGTGCGCGCCTCGTACAACGACGAGACCGCCCTGATCGTCCGGCAATTGCACAACGTGGGCATCACCAAGGTGGCGGTCTTCTACCAAAACGATGCCTACGGCAAGGCCGGGTTGGACGGCGTGACGCTGGCGCTGGATGCGCTGGGCCTCAAGCCCATCGCCGTGGCCACAGTGGAACGCAACTCGGTCGATGTAGCCAAAGCCGTGCAAACCATCAATGCCGCAGCCCCAGAGGCGGTGGTGCAAATCAGTGCCTACAAGTCGTGCGCCGCCTACATCCGGGCGGCGCGCAAAGCTGGCTACGGCGGGGGCTTTTACAACGTGTCGTTTGTGGGCACGCAGGCGCTGGCGGACGAGTTGGGCGCCGAGGGAGCCGGGGTGGTGGTATCGCAAGTCATGCCCACGCCCTACAGCAACGCCAAAGGCATCTCGCGGGAGTTTGTCGAGGCGGTGCGCAAGTCCAACGGCGCGGTGTCGGCCAACTTTTCCAGCATGGAGGGGTTTGTGGCCGCCAAGGTGCTCAGCGAAGGTCTGCTTCGCGCCAACGGCCGGGGCGGCCGCGAGGGGCTGATCAACGGGCTCGAGAGCATCGGCCGCCAGACCTATGGTGGATTCAATGTGAACTTGTCCCATACCGACCATGTGGCCTCCAGCTTTGTGGAGTTGTCCATGCTGACCGGCGACGGTCGCGTGCGGACCTAGCGTCCACCAAAAATAGCGGTGCCCACGCGCACCATCGTGCTGCCCGACGCCACTGCGGCGTCGAGGTCGCTGCTCATGCCCATGGACAACGTGTCCAGCCCCAATCCAGCCGCATTTAAAGTATAAAACAAGGCCTTAGCCCGCATGTGGACTGCGCAAGCAGCTACAAAATCAGGAGCAGGTTCGGGAATCGTCATGAGGCCGCGCAGTCGCAAATGCGGCAACGCCGCCACGGCCTGGGCCAGCGCCAAGGCCTCGTGCGGTGGCACACCGGCTTTGGTCGGGCCACCATCCACATTGACCTGAATGCAAACATTGAGCGGTGGCTTATCGGCCGGGCGCTGCTCGCTCAGGCGCTGCGCAATTTTGAGGCGATCCACCGTGTGAGCCCAGTCAAAGTGCGTGGCCACCAGCCGGGTTTTGTTGCTCTGCATCGGGCCGATGCAATGCCACTCCAGTGGCAAATCGGCCAACAAGGCGATTTTTTCGACCGCCTCCTGGATGTAGTTTTCACCAAATGCGGTCTGGCCCGCCGCGTGCGCCGCGCGCACGGCGTCGGGGCCAAAGGTCTTGGAAACCGCGAGCAAGGTGACGTCGTTTTGGTCTCGCCCCACACGGAGACAAGCCTGCGCAATACGGGCACGCACCTGATGGAGATTGTCGGCAATCATGGTCATAATCTATGAGCGTAACAAACTGCGCGTCACCCAAGCGAGGACTTTGTGGACATTACCCAATTGCTGGCCTTCAGCGTCAAGAACAAGGCATCCGATCTGCACCTGTCCGCAGGCCTGCCACCCATGATCCGGGTGCACGGCGATGTGCGACGCATCAACGTGGAGCCGCTGGAGCACAAGCAAGTGCATGCCATGGTGTACGACATCATGAACGACTCGCAACGCAAGGTCTTTGAGGAATTTCTCGAAGTCGATTTTTCTTTCGAGATCGAAGGGCTGGCGCGCTTTCGGGTCAATGCGTTCAACCAGCAGCGCGGGTCCGGTGCCGTGTTCCGAACCATTCCAAGCAAAATCCTGACGCTGGAACAATTGAACGCACCCAAAATTTTTGGCGATCTGGCGCTCAAACCGCGCGGCATGGTGCTGGTCACCGGCCCTACGGGTTCGGGCAAATCGACCACGCTGGCAGCGATGGTGAATTTTTTGAACGAAACAGAATACGGCCACATCCTCACGGTTGAGGATCCGATCGAGTTTGTACACGAGTCCAAAAAATGCCTGATCAACCAGCGTGAG
>JBEEJM010000076.1:0-5106 GCA_041169205.1 Pseudomonadota bacterium
TGGGCCTGGAAGTCACCGGTACCTTCAAGAGCGAAAAAGAAAATGTGGACGAAGACATCTGCACCATGGGCAGCGGCCCGTTCAAGGTGGAAGTCGACCTGATGCAACCGCTGGACCCGGACAAAAAGCCAGCCGTCCACACCACACCGCTCAACCACGTGGGCTTGTGGATTGACGATCTTGCCGTGGCCGTGGAGTGGCTCACTGCCCAAGGCGTGCGTTTTGCCCCAGGTGGCATTCGCAAGGGCGCTGCGGGTTTTGACATTTGCTTTTTGCATCCCAAGAGCAACGACGAATTTCCCATTGCAGGCGAAGGTGTGTTGATCGAACTGGTGCAGGCGCCGCCCGAAGTGGTGAAAGCGTTTTCACAAATGGCCCACCCGGGCCAGAGCCGCTAGAGTCCGGAAGCTTCGCGTTTGGCGCGGGCCCGCTCCAAGACCGCCTCGATGACGGAACGCTTTTTGTCCAACACCGTCGGGTCGGTGTGTTGCGAGTGAGCGGTTAGGTCGGCCAGCTTCATGCGGGCTTTTTCTTCAAGGCGAATCGCGTGCTCGGCCTCGTCCCGTTTGCGTCGGTAGCTACTAAATTCATAGCGACTGCGGGCATTGGCGGCTAGCGCAGGCGACCAGGCAGCCCATCCGGTGGCCTCAGCACTGGCGTTTTCTACAACGATGCAATCCACCGGGCAGACCGGTAGGCACAACTCGCAGCCGGTGCAATGCGACTCCAGCACAGTATGCATGCGCTTGTTGCTGCCGATGATGGCGTCGGTGGGGCAGGCGTCAATGCACAGCGTGCAACCGATGCACCAGTTCTCGTCAATGAACACCACCGAGCGAGGTGCTTCGATGCCAAATTCTGGGTTGAGGGGGATGACTGTTTTGCCGGTGATCTCGGCCAGGCGTTGAATGCCTTGCGCACCGCCGGGCGGACACTGGTTGATATCAGCGTCGCCCTGGGCTACGGCAGTGGCATAGCCCGCGCAGTCGGGGTAACCGCAGCGCGTGCATTGGGTTTGCGGCAGGGCGTCGAGGATACGGGCGGCAAGTAGGCCGCCCGAGTCAGCCCTGGCAATCACTTTTTAGCGGCGGACCGCTTGGCTGCTGCTGGCTTGGCTGCTACATTTTTAGTAGCGGGCTTCGCAGCTTTGACGGGGGCTGGCGCCGCAATTGCCGCTTTTTTCACAGCAGTCTTAGTCACAACGGTTTTGGCGACAGCGGCTTGCACGGGCGCAGGTGCCACTACGCGTTCAACCTCAGGTGCTACGACCGCCACTACGACCGGTGCTGGAGCCACAGGTGCGGCTACGGCAACGGGTGCGGGGGCAGGAGTCGCTGCCATTTTCGGCTTGGCGGGTGTGGCTTTGGGTTGGTTCGACAGGATGAAATCCTTGACGACTGGGTACACATGCTCGCGCCAGCGGCGGCCCGAGAAAATACCGTAGTGGCCTGCGCCCATGGCTTCGAAATGCATTTGCTGCGACTTGGGCACACCGCTGCAGATGTCGTGCACTGCTTTGGTTTGGCCGGAGCCGGAGATATCGTCCAACTCGCCTTCCACCGACAGCAGCGAGGTGGTCTTGATGGCGGCAGGCTGCACGCGCTCCAATTTGCCATTGGGGGCTTTGACGTCCCAAGTGCCATTGACCAAGCTGAAGTCCTGGAACACCACTTTGATGGTTTCCAGGTAGTAGTCGGCGTCCATGTCGAGCACGGCGTTGTACTCGTCGTAAAACTTGCGGTGTGCTTCGGTGCTGGAGCTGTCACCTTTGATCAGGTCCTGGAAGTAGTCGTAATGGCTGTTGGCGTGGTTGCTGGGGTTCATTGCCACGAAGCCGGTGTGCTGCAAAAAGCCAGGGTACACGCGGCGACCGGCACCGGCGAAGCTGCTGGGCACGCGGTAGATGACGTTGTTTTCAAACCAACTGTGGCTCTTGTTCATGGCCAGGTTGTTCACCGCGGTGGGCGACTTGCGGGCGTCGATAGGGCCGCCCATCATGGTCATGGACAAAGGAGTCTTCTCGCCACGGGTGGCCATCAATGACACGGCTGCCAATACGGGAACGGTAGGCTGGCACACGCTCATCACATGGCAGTTGCCGTATTTGCCCTGTACGTGGCGAATGAATTCCTGCACGTAGTTGACGTAGTCGTCCAGGTGGAATTCACCCTCGGACAGCGGCACCAGACGGGCATTTTTCCAGTCGGTGATGTAGACCTTGTGGTCTTTGAGCATGGTTTTGACGGTGTCACGCAAGAGCGTGGCGTAGTGGCCCGACAGCGGGGCAACGATCAACACGACCGGCTCGTCCTTGATCTTGGCAAAGGTGGCCGAGTCGTCGGTCAGGCGCTTGAAGCGGCGCAGCTCGCAAAAAGGCTTATCGATCTCAATGCGCTCCAGAACGGCGACTTCAACACCGTTCTCGCTGATGGAACGGATGCCGAACTCTGGCTTCTCGTAATCTTTGCCCAAGCGGTGCATCAGGTCATAACTGGCCGAGATCCGTTGCGCGAAAGGATTTTTACCGGCAATCGTCTGGGGGTTGCCAAACGTTTTGGCCGCTGCCCGTGCCAGATCGGTGAACGGCTCCATTAGGGAACGTTGTGATTCATAGAGCTGGTACAGCATGGGTGGTCTCGCTTTCGTGAAATGTTGCAGTGCAATATAACAGCATTCGCTAACTCAGGGCTGAGAGCTTGCTCTAAGGATTCCGCGCAGGGCATTGCGGCTGTGCGCACCAAAGTTGCCCAGCAGTTCGGCAATGGTCGCTTCCAGCCGGTCGCGGTCGGCGCTGTCGCGTTTGGCCAGCTCGCCGCTGAGGCTGATGCCGCCTTCTTTTACGCCAAAGTCGAAGCTGGGGTCAGACACATAGGCCGGTGGCATGGTGGCCGCCAGGGTCTGCGCCAGCGCACCACCGGCGGCGGCGGATTGGGCCGACACCACGTCACGCAGGTAGGAGTCGCCCCAGTCGGGGTAATTGCGGTCTTTGTCTGGGTTGCGCAGGGCTTTTTCTAGTGCTGTGTCTTGCTTGTTGGTGGCAGCGGTGTACAGCAGCTCCGACTGGTATTTTTCCAGCGCCAGATGGCGGTTGGACAGCAGCACGACCAGGTTGTCTTTCATGCGGCTCATGCCCGCCATGGCCAGGGCGTTGGCAGCCAGCAGCTTGACGGTGGATTCACCCGGTGCCAGGCTGGCGTGGTAGGGCTGGGTCAGGTCCTGCACATAGTGCAGGGCCAAACCTGCAAAGCGCCAGCCCCAGTAGGCGTGGTCGGTGCGAAATGCCAACGACGCCAGCGTGGCGTACTGGTAGGCACGCAGCCGAGGAAAGGTGCGCTTGAGAAACGGCGCGGCGGCGTACAGCACCCGGCTCTCGTGCATAAAGCCCATGTGAAAGGGTGCTTGGGTAGCGTACGACAGCGCCGGGTTGCCAAACGGCAACGTGCCAAAGCCGTACACCTTGCCCCAATCGGATGGGCTGTCATCCCACAGGTTGATGTCCAGGCCGTAGTCGGGCTCGTCCGAGGCCGAGGCCAGCACGGTCAAAGGCGCGATGGTGTCGCCGGCTTTGAGCGCCATAAAGCGATGCGTCGGTTTCGCCGGTTCGGGCAGAGTGTTGACGGCGCTGTGGGGCAAGGCCGTGCCGCCAGCAGTAGGGTTGAGTGCGTCGGGTTGGTAGTAGAGCGCCAGCTTGGCGTTGGGGGCCACCCGCAGCGCCATCAAGAAGGCCAGGCGGCGCGCATCGTCAGGTCGACCCGCGTCGGCCTTGAAGGCCAGCATGGCGGGACGGGCTGGGTACTTCTCCAGGTTGGCCAAGGCCCAGGCCTCTTGGCTTTCCAGCAGGGCTTCAATGGTTTTTTCTTCAGCCTTTAAAAAGGCGTCCAGCGGCTCTACGGTGACGGCCGGTGCGTTTGCCACCTCGGGCATTTTTTCGAACGCGCGATAGGCTGGAAAACTGTGGTTTCCCCAGGCCAACGCCTGCAGTGCGGTCAGCCCAACGACCAGGGTGAGTGCAATGCCCCGTTGATTCATTTAGTGGTCTCCTGTCCTTGTCCACGCTGGATTATGCTGCGCCATGCATGCGTTGCGGCGGTTGCCGATTTACATACTTTTCTTGCTCGCCAGCGGCTGGGCATCGGCCTGCGCTATTTGCGCGCCGGACGATGCGCAAAACACGCTGGTGCGCCAGTTGGCGACGGCCGATCGCATCGTGCTGGCGCAGCCTGCCGCCGCATCGTTGGCGCGCACGGTGGCGACGGTGATCGTGGGTCTGCGAGGTGCCCTGCCGCAGGGGCCGGTGACGGTTGCGACCTGGGGCGACACGTCCGCTGGCACGTCGCTGGCGTTGCCCCCTGTGCGGCCTGACGACCTGCTTTTGCTGGTGTTGAACGCGGGTGACGGCGGTTGGAAGGCATTGGGCTATTTGCCGTCGTCGCGCGAGCCCTGGTTGCGTGGCTTGATGCAGCCCCCCATACGTATGGCGGTGCGCGATCTGGAGGACAACTATCCCTTGGTAGCCCAGGCGGCGTATGACGACATTTCTGCGCAGCCTTATGCGGTGCTGCGTGGGTTGGTTCCTGCGTTGGATAGTCGCCGGGTCGCGCAGTGGGTGAGCGACCCGGCGCGCAGTGCGCGGCGGCCTTTGTATTACTTGTTGCTGGGGCTATCTGGCAAAACGGCAGATGCCGATGCCATTGCAACGCAGGCACTGCGCGCAGAACCTGGGCGCAGTGCAGCGGCGTTGTCTGCCATGCTCGCTGCGGTGGTGGCTCTGCGGGGCGAGGCGGGTTTGGCCTGGGTGGAGCAGCATTTTTTAAGCATGCCTAACGTGCCGGATGCAGATGTGCAGGCGGCGCTGCTGGCGCTCAGCGTGCATGGGACAGACGGCAGCGCGGTGTCACAAAGTCAGGTGGTGGCGGCGTTTAGCCGCTTTGTGCGGAGCAATCCACATCGCGCCGGTTTTGTTGCGTCAGACCTGGCATCGTGGGGGCACTGGGAATTTGCCGAGTCCTTTGGCGCGGCCCTTCGCTCAGGTAGCACACAGGTGTTTGCCTCGCGCTACGCCATGGTGTTCTACCTGTTGCGTAACCCGCAACCTGAGGCCAAGCG
>JBEEJM010000077.1:0-3034 GCA_041169205.1 Pseudomonadota bacterium
TGCGGACACTTCGGTGCCGGCCAGTGTGTAGCGGTAGATGTTGTCCACAAAGAACAGCACGTCTTTGCCTTCGTCACGGAAGGACTCGGCGATGGTCAGACCCGTCAGGGCCACGCGCAGACGGTTGCCTGGGGGCTCGTTCATCTGGCCATAGACCATGGCTACTTTGGACTCTTCGAGGTTCTCAAGGTTCACCACGCCGGAGTCGGCCATCTCATGGTAGAAGTCGTTACCTTCACGGGTACGCTCACCCACACCAGCGAACACGGACAAGCCGCTGTGCGCCTTGGCGATGTTGTTGATGAGTTCCATCATGTTCACGGTCTTGCCCACACCGGCACCACCGAACAAACCGACTTTACCGCCCTTGGCGAACGGGCAAACCAAGTCAATCACCTTGATGCCGGTTTCCAGTAGCTCTTGCGACGGGCTCAGCTCGTCATACGCAGGGGCCTTGCGGTGAATAGACGCGGTTTGCGCCTGGCTCACGGGACCACGCTCATCGATCGGCGCGCCCAGCACGTCCATGATGCGGCCCAGTGTGGCTTTGCCCACTGGAACGGTGATATGGGCACCGGTGTTGTACACCACCAAACCACGGCGCAAACCGTCGGATGAACCGAGTGCAATCGTGCGCACAATGCCGTCGCCGAGCTGCTGCTGCACTTCGAGGGTCAGCGGAGAGCCTTCCATCTTGAGAGCGTCGTACACGCGGGGCATTTGGTTACGCGGAAACTCAACGTCCACCACGGCACCGATACACTGAACAATTTTTCCTTGGGCTTGCATTTTCCGCTCCAATAATATTTAAATTTGCTTAGCCGCTGATGGCAGCTGCACCAGACACAATTTCGGACAACTCTTTGGTAATTGCTGCCTGACGCGTCTTGTTGTAAATGAGCTTGAGTTCGCCAATGACGCTGCCGGCATTGTCGGTTGCAGCTTTCATGGCCACCATGCGTGCTGCGTGCTCAGACGCCATGTTCTCCGCCAAAGCCTGGAACACCAGCGCCTCAACGTAGCGCACCAACAAATCGTCGATCACGGTTTGCGCATCGGGCTCATAGATGTAGTCCCATGCGTGGCTTGCGCCGCCTGCCTTGCTCTCGGCTTCCATTTTGGCGGAAGACAGGGGCAGCAGTTGCTCGACCACAGGGTCTTGCTTCATGGTGCTGACAAACTTGTTGTAGCAAAGATAGACAGCGCTAACTTCGCCACGCATGTACGCGTCGAGCAAAACCTTGACCGGACCAATGAGCTTGTCCAGATGCGGCTTGTCACCCAAGTGGGTCACATGCGACACCACTTTGGCACCCACACGGTTCAGAAAACCCAAGCCCTTGCTGCCGATCGCCACTGCTTGCGTCGTCTTGCCAGCGGTTTGCGTTTCACGCAATTTGCTGGTGACCTGACGCAACAGGTTGGTATTGAGACCGCCGCACAAACCCTTGTCGGTGCTCACCACAATCATGCCCACCGACTTGGCGTCGTTGGCCTTCATGAAGCTGTGCACATACTCAGGGTTGGCTTGACCCAGATTGGTGGCAATGTCCCGGATCTTGGTGCTGTAAGGGCGGGCAGCGCGCATACGCTCCTGCGCCTTGCGCATTTTGGAGACCGAGATCATTTCCATGGCCTTGGTGATCTTTTTGGTGTTTTCCACCGATTTGATCTTGGTGCGTAGTTCCTTACCTGCTGCCATCAGAGGCTCCTTGTGATCAGGTGGAAATCAAGCAAAAGATTTTTTGAACGCAGCAACGGCGGCAGTCAACTCAGCTTCAGCATCTTTGTCCAGAGCCTGGGTGGATTCCACCTTGGCCAACAGGGCTGCATGCTTGTCTTTGAGGTAAGAGTGCAGACCGGCTTCGAACGCCAGAATCTTCTTGACTTCGATGTCGTCCATGAAACCTTTGTTCACGGCAAACAAGGAAGCGCTCATCAGGCTGATGGACAGCGGGCTGTACTGTTTCTGCTTCAGCAATTCGGTCACGCGGGCACCGCGGTCCAACTGCTTGCGGGTTGCTTCGTCGAGGTCAGAGGCGAACTGGGCAAACGCTGCCAATTCGCGGTACTGTGCCAAGTCGTTACGGATACCGCCGGACTGGCCCTTGACCACCTTGGTTTGCGCGGCGCTTCCGACGCGAGACACCGAGATACCGGCGTTAATCGCGGGACGAACACCCGCGTTAAACAACGAGGTTTCCAAGAAAATCTGACCGTCAGTAATCGAAATCACATTGGTTGGAACGAACGCAGAAACGTCGCCAGCCTGAGTTTCAATAATAGGCAGCGCCGTCAAAGAACCGGTTTGGCCCTTGACTTCACCCTTGGTGAAGGCTTCTACGTATTCGGCATTGACGCGAGCGGCGCGCTCGAGCAAACGGCTGTGGAGATAGAACACGTCGCCAGGGTAGGCTTCGCGTCCTGGTGGACGGCGCAGCAACAACGATACCTGACGGTAAGCGACAGCTTGCTTGGACAAATCGTCATACACGATCAGGGCGTCTTGGCCACGGTCGCGGAAGTATTCGCCCATGGTGCAGCCAGAGTAGGCCGACACGTATTGCATTGCAGCGGATTCAGAGGCAGAAGCTGCCACCACAATGGTGTACTCCATCGCGCCAGCCTGTTCCAGAGCGCGCACAACGTTCTTGATCGAGGAAGCCTTTTGGCCGATCGCAACGTACACGCAGGTCATTTTCTGACCCTTCTGGTTGATGATCGCGTCAATCGCCACGGCAGTCTTGCCAGTCTGACGGTCACCAATGATCAGTTCACGCTGTCCACGGCCAATTGGCACCATGGAGTCAATGGACTTCAGACCCGTTTGCATGGGTTGGTCCACCGATTTACGGGCGATCACACCCGGCGCAACCTTTTCGATCACGTCGGTCATCTTGGCGTTGATGGGGCCTTTGCCGTCGATAGGCTGACCCAAAGCGTTGACCACACGGCCAATCAACTCAGGACCCACGGGCACTTCCAGAATACGACCGGTGCACTTGACCGTGTCGCCTTCAGAGATGTGCTCGTA
>JBEEJM010000078.1:0-7821 GCA_041169205.1 Pseudomonadota bacterium
GCCAGCGGTTTACAGGCCGAGCAACTGCGAAAAATCGGTGTCGCTGGATCGGCGCTGGCGACTTGGGCTGACCGACACCTGGTCGATCACATGGTCCACGATGTCCAGGCGGACCTCGGCGGCCAAAGCGCTATCGCTCAACGCCGCGGCAAGCAGACTGGCCAATCGGGCACCCACCGCCTCTTGCGATTCGCCATTGAGGTCCACATCCACGCTCACCGTCAGGCGAACCGTTACCACCTCGGACGCCGCACGCACCACCTGCCGCTGCGCACCGGTGTCCTGCAACACCGCCCCGTCGTTGCCGACAAACAAAATGCGGGCCGGATAGCGAGGCGACAACACGTGGGACTGCCCGTCGGGGCTGGAGATCAGCATGATTCCGTTGGTGAAGTCTTTGGCCCATGCGGTCTTGCCGCCCTGAAACCCTCGAATAGAAAAACCATAGTCGCGTGGGGACACAAACAACGCACCCGTTGCATCGTGCGACGGGTCTGCAATTTCCTGGTCTTCAAACCGGAACACGTAGCGAGTCTCGCCGGCAGCGGTTTCGCGGCGCGTAGCCGTCGGCAAATTTGCAGTCTTGTCGCGTGCGACCAATTCATTCCATTCCGTCATGCGGCATCTCCTTTTGCATTCAACCAGGCCTCAGCCAAACGCACCCAATAGGTGGCACCCAGAGGAATCAGCTGGTCATTGAAATCGTAGCTCGGGTTGTGCAACATGCACGGGCCCCCGCCGTGGCCCATTTCCCGATGGTCGCCGTCGCCATTGGACACAAAGGCATAGCACCCGGGTTTGGCCATTAGCATAAAAGAAAAATCTTCTGCGCCCATGGTCGGCTCCTGCGCGGTGACGCGGTCTTCGCCAACGATGCTGGCCATCACCGCGCGTGCAAATTCGGCTTCCGCTGCGGAATTGATGGTAGGCGGGTAATTGCGCACAAACGCAAACTCGCAACTCGCGCCAAAGGCCGCTGCGGTGTGCTCGGCGACCTCGCGCATGCGCCGCTCAATCATGTCCAGCAGTTCGATGGTGAAGGTGCGCACCGTGCCTTGCAGCTCACAACTATCAGGAATGACGTTGGTGGCTTCGCCTGCGTGGATCATGGTGACCGAAATCACGCCGGCTTCAATCGGTTTGGCATTGCGGCTGATGATGGTCTGAAACGCCTGCACCATCTGGCAGGCCACCGGCACCGGGTCGAGCGCGTTGTGCGGCATGGCCGCATGGCCGCCTTTGCCACGAATGGTGATGGTGAACTCGTTGCTCGACGCCATCACCGGGCCCGCGCTGACCGCAAAGCGCCCGACTTCCGATCCTGGCCAGTTGTGCATGCCAAACACCGCGTCCATCGGAAACTGGTCAAACAGGCCGTCCTTGATCATTTCGCGAGCACCGCCACCCCCCTCCTCTGCGGGCTGAAAAATCAGGTACACCGTGCCATCGAAATCGCGGTGAGTCGCCAAGTACTGCGCGGCGGACAGCAGCATGGCGGTATGGCCGTCGTGCCCGCACGCATGCATCTTGCCGGGGTGCTGGCTGGCGTGACTGAAGGTGTTGAACTCCTGCATGGGCAGGGCGTCCATATCGGCCCGCAACCCAATGGCGCGCGCAGACGTACCCGCTTTGACAATGCCCACCACGCCCGTGGTGCCCAGCCCCCGGTGGATGGGAATGCCCCACTCGGTCAATTTGGCCGCCACCACGTCGGCGGTGCGGACTTCCTGGAAACACAACTCGGGGTGCGCATGCAGGTCACGCCGAATGGCGGCCATACCCGGTGCGCTGGAGACAATGGCGTCGATCAGGTTCATGCGTTCATTATGGCGCTGCCGGTTTACCATTGACAACATGAATGCCACTACCACCGCTACCGAGATCCTGGGCGCGTGCCCCCACGACTGTCCCGACACCTGCTCCATGGTCACCACGGTGCAAGGCGGAATCGCTATCAAGGTACACGGCAACGCGCGGCACCCGGCCACCCACGGCGCGCTGTGCACCAAGGTGTCGCGCTACCCCGAGCGCACCTATCACCCTGAACGCATCTTGCATCCGCTCAAACGCGTGGGGCCCAAAGGCTCGGGCCAGTTTGAGGCCGTGACGTGGGACAACGCGCTGCGCGATATCGCAGCACGGCTGCAAGCCATTGCCGCCAGCGGTCCGCGGGGGCCAGAAGCCGTCCTGCCCTACAGCTACGCGGGCACCATGGGCCAGGTACAAGGCGAAAGCATGGCGGCGCGGTTTTTTAACCGTCTGGGCGCATCCGAATTGGACTACACCATTTGCGCCGCCGCCGGCGGCGAAGGCCTGGTGCAGACGCTGGGCGCCAAGGTGGGCATGCGGGTGCAGTTCTTTGCCGAATCGAAATTGATTTTGATCTGGGGCAGCAACTCGATTGGCAGCAACCTGCATTTCTGGCGCCACGTGCAAACCGCCAAGCGCGCGGGTGCCAAGGTGATTTGTATTGACCCGCGCCGCACCGAGACTGCAGAGAAATGCCACGAACACATTGCGCTGCTGCCGGGCACCGACGCTGCACTGGCGTTGGCTCTCATGCACGAACTGATCGTGAACGATTGGCTGGACCACGACTACCTAGCCCGCTACACCCGTGGCTGGGACCTGCTGCGCCAGCGTGCACTGGAGTGGCCGCCAGAGCGCGCAGCCGCAGTCTGCGGTATTTCGGTGCAGCAGATCCAGTCCCTGGCCAAAGACTATGGCATGGCGGGTAGGAACGGCGAGCCCGCTGCCATCCGCATGAACTACGGCCTGCAGCGGGTACACGGCGGTGGAAATGCGGTGCGCGCTATCGCCTGCTTGCCCGCACTTACCGGGGCCTGGCGGCACCGTGCGGGCGGAGTTTTGCTGTCAAGCTCGGGCAATTTTGTGGTCAACAAGGCGGCTCTTCAGCGGCCGGACCTGCGCACGGGCCCCGCGCCACGCACCATCAACATGAGCACCATCGGCGACGAGCTGTTGCGCCCTGCCAGCGCGGCTTTTGGCCCCGCCATTGCCGCCCTGATTGTTTACAACAGCAACCCGGTGGCAGTGGCCCCCGAGTCGTCAAAGGTAGTCGCGGGGTTTGCCCGCGAAGACTTGTTCACGGTGGTGCTGGAGCATTTTCAGACCGACACCGCAGACTACGCGGACTACATCCTGCCCGCGACTACGCAGCTGGAGCATTGGGACATTCACACCAGCTACGGGCACACCGACGTGCTGCTCAACCAGCCGTCCATCGCCCCCTTGGGCCAGGCCAAGCCCAACACGCAAATTTTTCGGGAACTGGCGCAGCACATGGGCTTTACGGAACCTTGTTTCTGGGAAGACGACCTGTCGCTGTGCAAGAGCGCGTTTGGCGATCGCATCGACTTTGAGGCCTTGCAGCGCGATGGCTTTGTCCCGCTCTCCGTACCCGACACGCCGTTTGCCAATGGCGGCTTTCCCACCCCCAGTGGCACCTGCGAGTTTTACAGCGAACGCTTGGCGGCACTCGGGCAAGACGGCCTGCCCAGCTACGTTGCCAACCATGAATGCCCGGTAGCGGGTTCGACCTACCCCTTGGCGTTTATCTCGCCCCCGGCGCGCAACTTTCTCAACTCCACGTTTGTCAATGTCACGAGTCTGCGCGATATCGAAGGCGAACCGTTGCTGGAAATATCTGCGCACGATGCGGCAGCGCGCGGGATTGCCGATGGTGATCTGGTGCGCATCTTTAATGACCGTGGTAGCTACCGCTGCAAAGCGCGCGTAAGTGAGCGCGCACGTGCAGGTGTCGTGCACGGCATGGGCATCTGGTGGCGCAAGCTGGGTTTGGATGGCGTGAATGTGAACGAACTCACCAGCCAACGGCTGACCGACATGGGCCGTGGCCCCACGTTTTACGACTGCGTGGTGCAGGTCAGCACCGACTAGTTTTGGGTTGGACCTGTGATTAGCGCCGGTGCCGGCCGAAATTGAGCATGCGGGTGGCAATCATGGTCTCGGCCATGAAGCATGCCAGCGCCAACATGAAGCAACTCACCCCCCCCAGAAAACTGAAGATAGGCAGGCGAGGAATCTGCACGTCAATCGCTTCCCCCAGAAACAGAATCACAATGGTCGCGCCAATCAAAAAAGCGCACAGCGTCAGCAGCCCGATGCTGCCATTGGCCAGCATGCCCCGTGTTCGCAAGTCCTTCAGCTCCAACTGTGCGTGGGCCATATCGGCAATGGACAGGTCTTCCCGAATGTGCTTCTCCAGCACCCGCGCGCGATCGATGATGCGCGCCAAACGATTGGCCACCGCCGCGATCATTCCCGACACCGCGGTGAGCAAAAAGACAGGCGCAACCGCCAACTGAATGCCGTGCGACACGGTATCGGTGTCAAGTGGGAAGGCCATGCTTTACTTTCGAAGAGGTGGCTTATTGTCAGCCAACCTGCGATCTGACGCGTTACGGGCTAGTGACAAAGCTTTTCCCAACCAACTTTGGGTTATTTGAGGCGCTGATTTCATGACCAAATTATTTTTAGCAGCCATTGCGCTGTGCGCAACTGGCCTTTCCATGGCCCAGGAGGCCGGTCGGGTGCTGTCCTCCACCCCTGTCGTGCAACAAGTGGGTGTACCGCGCCAGGTGTGTACCACCGAACAGGTTGAAGTGCAAACCCAAAACTCAGGCGCGGGAGCCACCTTGGGTGCCATTGCTGGTGGCGCATTGGGCAATGCTTCAGGGGGCCACGGTGCTGGGCGTGCCGCGGCCACGGTAATCGGAGCCATTGGCGGCGCCATGGTGGGTAATCGCATTGAAGGCACGCCAGACATCCAGACCCAAAACATGCAGCGCTGCAGCACGCAAACGTTTTTTGAAAACCGCACAGTTGCCTACAACGTGGTCTACGAATACGCGGGCCGCCAGTACTCGGTGCAAATGCCCAATGACCCTGGCCCAACCATCGCGTTGCAAGTTTCTCCAGTGGGTGCCACTGCGCAAACACAAGCCCCTGCCGTGGTGCAGCAGCAGCCCCCGGTCTACGTACAGCAACCCGCCCAAGTGGTGGTGACGCGCCAGTATTACCCGTACTACTATCCCGCTCCGCTATTCGCGCCACTTTCTTTGAACTTCGGTTTTGGCTACAGCGGGCATGGCCACGGCGGCCACGGTCACTGGCGTTAAACCCGGCTCTTTACATAGAGCGGGGCACACCGCGGCGAACCATCATGTCTTCACCGATGGTTTGCAACTGCTCTGCTGTTAGCAGTTCCTTGGCCGCTGGGTAAGCAATGCCTTCTTCCATTCGAATGTGTGCATCGTAGGCAGACGTAAATGTCCGAACTGACTCCGCCGTTAAGGCTGCGAACGGTCCAGACATCAGTGGTGCGTTGGTCTCAATTTCAGTGAGTACCTGACGCATACCAGCCCACGCAAGTTCCATGGCGCGGTGTTGTGCCAACAACTGCTGAACCACCCCGACAACAGCCGCATCGCCACTCGCCAGCAGCGGTGGAAATACATGCATCTCTTCGTCCTGGTGGTGCAAGGGTGCTGCCAAATCAAAGTAACGCATCACATCCTGCGCGGCCTGTTGGGCCTGAATGTCGCAGCCATTCACCTGCACGTGCGCTTGCAATCGCGCTAGCAGCGCCAGCATGCGGTGCACACGCTCGTGGCAGGCTTCGAGCATGTCAAACGGCGCTTCGAATCCCGCTGCGGGCGATTGAAAGCCCGGCAGACTTTTATGCAAAGTGACCGTCGCCATGGCGCGCCTTAACCAAAATGGACGGTGTGGCCCTGTGCATCAAACGGGATGTAGGTTCCCATGTCGCCGCGCTTGATGGCCTCCACCATGGCTTGCAAAGGTTTGTCGGCGTCGGCAATGGTGGGTGCCTGGTGGTTTGTTCCCGAAAGTGCCGCCGCAAAAACCAAGGTCCAGGGCTTCCCAAACTGCTCGGCTTCCTGCACGAGCGTATCAAACGACGCCAACTCATCGGGGGTCTTGTCCACACACATTAATGGCACTAGCGCGCCGCCGTGTCCTGCTTCAAAGTCTGCGCGCTGGGCAGGTGTGGCGTCTTCAGGAAGTTCTACCCCGACAAACACAAACAACAAGCGCTGGGCAACCGTCTGGCTGCGCGCGGCCTGTAGAAGGTCATTGAAATTTTCGATATTCATGGCTTATCCAATTCAAAAAAAAATCATAGCGATTCATGGAGAGGCAAGCCAGTGGCCACGCTACCATTCTTCGTGAGGTGCGCCACATAGTCGGCCGGTACCGGACGCACGCGCTGCGGCTTGCGCGACTGCACGGAACCAATACTGAGAAAACACAGAGCATGGTCGCTCGATTTGAGCGCAAACAACTGCCGCAAGCCTTCAAACTTCAGCGCTTTGCCGCTGGTCAGCGCAGAGCCGAAGCCCTGCGTAGTGGCCATGAGCAACATGTTCTGGATGGCGCAGCCTGCAGAGAGAATGCGCTCATGCAAATCGACCTTCGGGTCACCACACGCGCCGTCTACCACCGCCAACATCAGCAAGGGCGCGCGAAACGCTTTTTCACGCGCCTGTTCCTGTTGCTCCGGCAAGGCAGCACTATCGCGTGCCAACAGCGCGTGTGCAAATTGTTCGGCCAGCAACCCTCGTGCCTCGGAGGGCACGATGACAAAACGCCAGGGCAGCAGTTGGCCATGGTCGGGCGCACTGGCCGCCGCAGCCAAAATGGCACGCTGCTGGTCGGCATCAGGGCCAGGTGCCACCAGCCGTTTGGGCAGGATGGTCTGGCGCGATTGCATCAGCGTGGCGACGAGGGTGGGAAGGTCTTGCATGGCGCTATTCACAGCATCCACTTTACCCGGCTTGTCCGTCCGCCCGAGGGCGGCCATACCAGCCCAGCATGCGCAGACCCCACGCAGCCAACGCAACCAGCCACAACAGTGCCACCACCGCCATCAACTCGCCGGGTGCGCCGGGTAGCGCGCCGTAAATTCGCAGCACTACAGCTATCTGCAAGCCCCAAAACGCGGCCCAGGCGACGTTGTCTGCCACCAGCGGACGCCCACTGTGGCCGATGGACACCCGCGTCACCATGGCCAACATGACTGAGCCCAAAAATCCCATGGTCAAGGCATGCAGGGTGCCCAGCCCCAACCACGGCACACCGGAGCGAAAGCCCAGGAGCTGCGACATGCCCGCCAATATGAACGACAGACCCAGCCACATAAAACCAATATGCAACATGGCCAGCAGGCGCACCTTCAGGCTCTGCACCATGCCCCAGGCCAACGCCAGCCATACGACGACGCAACCAACCGCCAGCTCCAGCATGCCGCGCGACAGCATCCACACCCGGCCGGAACCCCATTCGTTCCCGCCCAACCATTCCAACCAGACAAACGCGACCTCCATGACCACCGCCGCAAGCAGCGCGCCCATCACCCAAGTGGGACGCCATATGCGCAGCATGGGCACCGCACTGGCGGTGAAGAAAGGCAGCATGCGATGAGCCACGGCGATGTAGGTAGTCACCACAAAGCCCCACAGCGCAGTCAGCAACCACAGCCGGGCCAAGGCCTGCGCGTCCAGCAGCAGTGACAACACCAAGCCCGCCAGGGCAATCACCCCCAACGCACCAGCGACACCAATCACCATGGCGTGCAAACGATCGGGTGCCCCGCTGTTAAGCAACAAACGCCAAAACAGCAGCTGTACCCACGCCAACCCGAACCAGGCCAGCATGGCCCCGGCCAAAGCCAGGATGCTGCTCAAATGGCCGCCCAGCAACCACAGCATCCAGCCCCCGGTTTGCAATGCAAGTGGCAGCACCAGGCGCGCGGTTGCC
>JBEEJM010000079.1:0-10147 GCA_041169205.1 Pseudomonadota bacterium
CCCTTGCTACGCACAAACACCTGCACCAGCCGTGCCACCGCCTGCGGTGGCGGTTCGTCTGCAATGAAGGCCGTGGCCAGCTTGTGGCAAATGTGCTGGGCCGTGGCCGGGTGGGCCGCCAAGTCGTCTACCAGGTCTTGCAACTTGCTGTCGTTGTGGATCAGGGCGCTGTACTTTTTGCCCATCGCGGTGTGGGTGCCCGGCTCGTGCTTGTTGTAGTCAAAGCGGCTGCCCAGCGGGTAACCTATCTTGTGCCATTTGTCCGGGCGCTCTACACCCCAGCCGGTCAGGATGTAGGCGGTGTTTTGCACGTCTTCCTGGGTGTAGCCCGCAGCGGGGCTGAGGCTGAACAGCTCTAGCATCTCGCGCCCCAGGTTTTCGTTGATTTCGTCTTTGGTCCAGCCCTTGCTGCGCGCCACCGAATGCGGCCCGGTGGACTTGGCATTGTCCAGGTACAACACCATGGCCGGGTGCGTTACGGCCTCTAACAGCATGTCGCGAAAACTGCCGGTCATGCGGCTGCGCAGCATGCGCATATAGGGGCCAATGGCGGTGTTGATGTTGTTGGTGGCCGGCGATACCGTGAAGTGGTTGGTCCAGAAATGCCAGAAGCGCTCAAACACCGGCGCCGGGCCATTGACCGCCATGGCACCACGCGCCAGCACCTCTTTCCAGGGCTCCAAGCGCCAGTAGGGGTAGTCCACCATGTCAAAGCGAACCTTTTCCCACTCTGGGCGGGCCATGGTTTTGGATTTGTCAAAGCTTTGCCGCTCGGCCTCGCTGTGCTGGACCAGGGCAATCGCCACTTCCTCTTGGGTGTGCAGCAGCTTCAGGCCGTCCGGCAGCCCCTGCATGAGGGTGCCCGTGCGGTCGGTGAAAAAGCCCACGGTTGGAGGGGTATCGAGTTGCGACTGGGCCCAACCCACGGGGTCCATCGGCGTGGCCTCGTCGGGAGCGAGGCCAAAGCCCACTTGGCGCGCAAACCGGGCTACTTCAAAAGCGTTCATGGCTTCAGCATAGCGCCCGTGGGTGTCAATGCGCCATATCTGTGGTTTTGTACAGTATTATTGCAGCCATGGCCAAAGACAAAACCATCTACACCTGCAACGAATGCGGCGGCATCAACCCCAAATGGCTGGGCAAGTGCCCGCACTGCCAGGCCTGGAACACCCTGATCGAGTCAGTGGCGCAGGCCGACACGGCTACCAAAAACCGCTTTGCCTCGCTGGCCAAAACAGCGGAGGTGGCGGTGCTGTCCGACATTGAGGCGTCCGACGTGGACCGCACACCCACCGGGCACGAAGAGCTGGACCGGGTGCTCGGTGGCGGCATTGTCGAAGGCGGTGTCGTGCTCATTGGCGGCGACCCCGGTATTGGTAAGTCGACCCTCTTGCTGCAGGCGCTGGACTCACTGCAGCGCAGCGGCAAAAGCACCTTGTATGTCACCGGCGAAGAGAGTGGGGCGCAGGTGGCGCTGCGTTCGCGCAGGCTGGGGCTGGACCGGTCACAGGTGAAAGTTCTGGCCGAAATTCAGC
Source organism: Pseudomonadota bacterium (assembly GCA_041169205.1). GTDB lineage: Bacteria > Pseudomonadota > Gammaproteobacteria > Burkholderiales > Burkholderiaceae_C > Allorhodoferax. The sequence goes on from JBEEJM010000079.1 coordinate 1,536, forward strand.
TCGAAAAAATACTCGCCACGCTGGAAGCCAACCGGCCTGACGTGGCGGTGATTGATTCCATTCAAACCGTGTACTCGGACCAGCTCACCAGCGCGCCGGGTTCGGTGGCCCAGGTGCGCGAGTGTGCGGCGCACCTCACGCGTGCGGCCAAGGCCAGCGGTGTGTGCATTGTGCTGGTGGGCCATGTCACCAAAGAGGGTGCGCTGGCGGGGCCGCGGGTGCTGGAGCACATGGTGGACACGGTGCTGTACTTTGAAGGCGACACCCACAGCCAGTTTCGTCTGGTGCGCGCCATCAAGAACCGCTTTGGCGCGGTCAACGAAATTGGCGTGTTTGCCATGACCGAAAAAGGCCTCAAGGGCGTGAGCAACCCCAGCGCCATATTTTTAAGTCAGCACGCCGAGCCGGTGCCAGGCAGCTGCGTGATGGTGACGCTGGAGGGCACACGCCCCATGTTGGTCGAAATTCAGGCGCTGGTGGACAGTGGGGGCCCTTCTCCAAGACGCTTGAGCGTGGGCCTAGACAAAGACCGCCTGGCCATGTTGCTGGCCGTATTGCACCGCCACGCGGGCGTGGCCTGCATGGACCAGGACGTGTTCATCAACGCGGTGGGTGGCGTGCGCATTGGCGAGCCCGCGGCCGATTTGGCGGTCATGCTGGCCATCACCTCCAGCCTGCGCGGTAAGCCACTGCCCAAGGGCTTTATTGCATTTGGCGAAGTGGGGCTGGCGGGCGAGGTGCGCCCTGCGCCGCGTGGACAGGAGCGCCTGAAAGAGGCCGCCAAGCTGGGCTTTAGCGTGGCCGTGGTGCCCAAGGCCAATGCGCCCAAAAAACCGATCGAAGGGCTCACCATTCACGCGGTGGAGCGCGTGGAAGAGGCCATGGAAGTGGTGCGCTCGCTGACTTAAGGCCGGGTTAATGTGGGCTGCCTATCATGCGGGCTCATGGAGGTTTTATGCAGATCGTGAAAGTGATCGTTCGGGCGTTGGCGATAAGCGTCCCCTTAAGCGCCACGCTGTTGGCCGCGCAGGCGCAAGCGGTGACCCCGGCAGCGCAATTGGCGGGCTACACCGCCCAAGCGGGCAGTGCCGCGCTGGCGGCGCGGGGCCAAGAGTTCTTCACCAGCAAGCACGGCCAGGACTGGAGTTGCTCGAGTTGCCACACCATTAACCCCACGGTCGAAGGCAAGCACGCCAGCACCGGCAAAGTGATCAGCCCCATGGCCATCGCTTTCAACCCCGAGCGCTTTACCGATGCCGCCAAAACCGAGAAGTGGTTTCGACGCAATTGCAACGACGTGGTGGGCCGCGAATGCAGCCCCGCCGAAAAGGCCGATGTGTTGGCCTGGTTGCTCACCTTTAAACGTTAACAGGCAGTAAAACTATGAAAAATAGGCCTCTAGCCCCCGTGTTACTTGCGCAAACAGCTATTAAAAACATAGCAATTTCTGTGGCCACACTTGCGGGTCTGCTGCTCTCTGTGGGCGCTGCACAGGCCGATTCGGGCAGTGCCCGCGGCCCCATGCTGCCCAAGTATGTGCAGGAGTGTTCCGCCTGCCACGTAGCCTACCCGGCGGGTTTTTTGCCAGCGCCGTCGTGGCAGCGTGTGATGGCGGGTTTGAGCAAACACTACGGCACCGACGCGTCGCTTGACGCGGCCAGCGCACGTGACATCAGCACCTGGCTTGCAGCCAATGCGGGCACTTACAAACGCGTCAGCGAGGAGCCGCCGCAAGACCGCATCAGCAAATCGGCCTGGTTTCTGCGTAAACACCGCGATGGCGAAGTGCCCGCCAATGTCTGGAAGCGCGCTAGCGTGGGCAGCCCTGCCAATTGCTCGGCGTGCCACCTGCATGCCGACAAAGGTGACTTCAATGAGCACGATGTGCGGATTCCGAAATGAACCATGAATCCCTACGTTCCCGTATCTTGGTGTGGGATGCCGCGGTACGGGTCTTCCATTGGCTGATGGTGCTGAGCTTTGCGGGCGCTTACCTCACCGCCGAGAGTGAGCGCTGGCGCCTAGTCCACGTCACGTTGGGTTACACCATGGCGGGGCTCATCACGTTCCGCTTGGGCTGGGGCGTATTTGGGACCCGGCATGCGCGCTTCAGAAACTTTGTGCGCGGACCGCAAGTGGTCATGCGCTATGTGCGGACCCTGCTGGAGGGCAACCCGACGCACTTTACCGGCCACAACCCGGCAGGTGCGGTGGCCATCGTATTGATGTTGCTGGCCGGTGCAGTGATCAGTGTGACGGGTTGGGCCAGCTACAACGACGTGGGTGGTGAGTGGTTGAGCGAGTTGCACGAGGTGGCCGCCAACGCCATGATTTTGGTGGTTGGAGTGCACATTGCAGGTGTCATCGTGGCCAGCAAGATGCACAATGAGAATCTGGTTCGGTCTATGGTGACCGGGTTCAAAATGGGAGAGCACCGGGAGCGGGTCCACGGGTCTTGGTGGCCGTTGGCTTTGCTGATCGTTGTGACGGTGGTGGGCTTTTGGTGGCTACAGTGGCAAAGCGCACCTACGGTCTGAACTGGTTCCCAACCTATTGATCGAGGCACTATGCGTATCCTGCTTGCTGAAGACGACCCCATGCTGGGAGATGGCCTGCGTGCAGGTCTGCGCCAGCACGGGTTTCAGGTCGATTGGGTGCGCGACGGTGCTGCCGCCGAACGCGAACTGGGCTCGGGCGTTTACGCCGCTGGCGTGCTCGATCTGGGGATGCCCCTCAAAGACGGTATTGACGTGCTGGTAGCATTGCGCGCACGCAAAATTTTGACACCGATTCTGGTGCTCACCGCACGCGACGCCATTCCCGACCGCGTACGCGGCCTGGACTTGGGGGCCGACGACTACGTGATCAAACCGGTCGATCTGATCGAGCTGGCGGCCCGCCTGCGCTCCCTGGTGCGGCGTGCCCACGGCAATATGCAAGACCTGCTCACCTGCGACCGCGTGCAGCTGGATCCCGCCGCCCGCCAAGTGAAGCTCGATGGACATGCGGTGGTGCTGTCGACCCGCGAATTTGACCTGTTGCATGCACTGATGCGCAGCGCCGGTCGTGTACTCTCGCGGGAACAACTGGAGCAGCAGATGTACAGCTGGGGACATGAGGTTGAGAGCAACACCATTGAGGTGCACATCCACCATTTGCGGCGCAAGCTGCACAGCGACGCCATCCAGACCGTGCGCGGTGTCGGCTACACCATGTTGCGGCCGGTGGCGTCGTAATGGGCGCGAAGCTCATGCCGCGATCGCTGCAAGCGCGCTTGCGGCTCATGGTGTTGGGGCTGGCCACGGTCATCTGGATTGGCGTGGCGACCCTGGTCTGGTTTGACGCACAGCACGAAATGGGTGAACTACTGGATGGCCACCTGGCCCAGGCCGCTGCGCTGCTGTCTGTGCAGGCCGATGGCGACGATGACGACATTGGCGACCCCCCGCTGGTGCACCGCTATGCACCGCAAGTCGCGTTTCAGGTGTATGTCAATGGGCTCATGATGACCCGCTCGGTGAACATGGGATCCAAGCCGATGTCCACGGTCAAAGAAGGTTTTTCCACCGTGCGCCAAGACGACGGCTCGACGTGGCGCGTCTTTGGTGTTGTGGTGCCTAAGCGTGGGGTGCGGGTGTTTGTGGGCGAAAACGTAGAGTCGCGCGATGCCATTTTGTGGGCCATTCTTCGCAGTGTGCTGTGGCCCTTGGCGCTGGCGCTGCCGCTCTTGGCGGTGGCACTGTGGTGGTCGGTGCGTACGGGGCTGGCGCCTTTGCGTGAACTGCGCAACGAACTGGCCGGGCGCACACCGCTGGCCCTCGAACCCGTCGTGTTGGACGATTGCCCTGAAGAAATGCGCCCCCTGGTGGGTGCCTTGAACGAACTGCTCACCCGTATCAGCGCCATGGTGGAGTCCGAACGGCGCTTTACCGCCGATGCCGCCCATGAGTTGCGCACGCCGATTGCCGCCATCCGTGCCCAAGCCCAAGTCGCCATGGGTGCCGGCGACGACGCTGCACAACGCAGCCATGCCCTGCAGTCCACCCTGGCGGGTTGCGACCGGGCGACACGTCTGGTGGAGCAGCTGCTCATGCTGGCCCGTTTGGAAGAACAGGTCGCCAAGTCGGCCACGCCCGTGAATCTGACCTCCGTGGTGCGCCGTGTGGCGGCCGACATTGCACCCGTCGCCCTGCAGCGTGCCCAGACGCTGGAGCTGGAGGCCGATGACCCATGCGCCGTGGTGGCGGATGAAGCCTTGCTCGGCGTGCAAGTGCGTAATTTGATAGACAACGCCCTGCGCTACAGCCCTTCAGGCGCACGCGTATTGGTGACGTTGCGCAATAGCGATAGCGGCTGCACCCTGTGCGTGCAGGACAGCGGGCCGGGCATGGAGCCGGACGCCATACAACGCTTGGGCGAGCGCTTTTTCAGGGTGTTGGGCAGTGACCAACCCGGTAGCGGTCTGGGCTGGTCGATCGTGAAACGCCTGGCCGACGTGTTTGGCGCCACAGTGCAGATTGACCGTTCGCAGACCTTGGGGGGCCTGTCTGTGACGGTGGTTTGGCCAAGCTGACAAAATCGGCCCATGCAATTCCAAAAATTTTTAGTTCCTGTCGCCAGTGTGGGGATGGTGGTCGTGGCCTATCGGGGCTACGGCTGGCCCGGGGTGGCTGCCGCGTCGGGCGCGCTGGTCATGTGGATGCTGCTGCATTTCACGCGCATGCTGCAGGTGCTCAAACGTGCCACCAACCGCCCTGTGGGCTATGTCGACAGCGCCGTCATGCTCAATGCCAAGCTGCAAAAAGGTGCCACGCTGTTGCACGTGGTGGCCATGACGCGCGCTTTGGGCGAGTTACTCACCCCCAAAGGTAGCCAGCCCGAACAGTTTCGCTGGACAGACGGTGGCCAGTCGCACGTCACCTGCCTGTTTGTCGGTGGCAAGCTTCAGCAGTGGGAGCTGTTTCGCCCTGAAGTCCAGCCGGATAACCTGCCGGACGGAGCCGCCCCGTAAAATCGGCGTTTTGCAATTGTTTGCGACCGCACCCACTTCAGAGGACCATCTCATGAGCGCCCTACCATCGTCATTACCCCCCTCCATGTCAGACCGCGACGGCAAAATCTGGATGGACGGCCAGATGGTCGAGTGGCGCGATGCCAAGATCCATGTGCTGTCCCATACCCTGCATTACGGCTGTGGCGCGTTTGAGGGCGTGCGGGCTTACAAGGGCGTGAATGGCACGGCCATCTTCCGCTTGGAAGAACACACCGACCGCCTGTTCAACAGCGCCAAAATTTTGCGCATGGCCATTCCGTTTACCAAAGCGCAGGTGAACGAGGCGCAAAAAGCGGTCATCCGCGAAAACAAGCTCGAATCAGGCTACCTGCGTCCCTTGACCTGGATTGGCGACAAGAAGCTGGGCGTCTCGCCCAAGGGCAACACGATCCACCTGATGGTGGCTGCCTGGCCTTGGGGCGCGTACCTGGGCGAAGAAGGCATGAAGCGCGGCATCCGCGTCAAGATTTCCAGCTACACCCGCCACCACGTCAACATCACCATGACGCAGGCCAAGGCGGTAAGCAACTACACCAACTCCATCCTGGCGAACATGGAAGCCACCGACGACGGCTACGACGAAGCTATGCTGCTCGATGCCAACGGATTCGTCTCCGAAGGTGCGGGCGAAAACCTGTTTGTGGTCAAAGACGGCGTGGTGTACACCCCCGACTTGTCCGCAGGCGCGCTCAACGGCATCACCCGCAACACGGTGTTCCATATCTGCAAAGACCTGGGGCTGGAAGTGGTGCAAAAGCGCATCACCCGGGACGAGGTTTACATCTGCGACGAAGCTTTCTTCACCGGTACCGCTGCCGAAGTGACGCCGATTCGCGAGCTTGACCGGATCGAGCTCGGTAAAGACGACTACGTGGGCTCACGTGGCCCGATCACCGAGAAAATCCAGGCCGCCTTCTTTGACATCGTCAACGGACGCAATCCCCAATACGCCCACTGGTTGACCCAGGTCTGAACCTCACCGAGACAACGCATATGAGCAAATCTGTCATTGAAATTCTGGCCAAAGACCTGAACCACCAGGGCGGCGTGTTTTGCCCCAGCCCGCTGGCCCAAATGGAAACCTGGAACACCCACCCCAAGGTGTACTTGGACGTAGGCCACAGCGGCGACGCCAAGTGTCCCTATTGCGGCACGGTCTATAAGTTGAAGGCGGGTGAACACTTCGCCGGTGGGCACTAAAAGCCTGGTCATCGCGCCCCAATGGATTGGGGACGCGGTAATGACCGAGCCGCTGATGCGCCGCTTGCACGCGCGGGGTGAGCGGTTGACGGTGGGTGCGCTGCCCTGGGTGGCGCCGGTGTACCGGGCCATGCCGCAGGTGGCCGAGGTCATCGAGTTTCCGTTTGCCCACGGTGGCTTGCAGTGGACCGCGCGCCGCACGCTGGCCAAACAATTGCGGGGTCAGTTTGATGCAGCCTATGTCTGCCCCAATTCCCTGAAAAGCGCCTTGTTGCCCTGGTGGGCGAATATTCCCCGCCGTGTGGGGTACCAGGGCGAATCGCGCAGCGTGATGCTCAGCGATGCGCTGCCCAACCCGCCCAAGGGAGCGCGTCCGCCCATGGTGGCTTTTTACTCTGCACTCAGTGGCGATGCCGACATTGCCCATGACCGCCCCCAATTGCAGCTGGCCCCGCAAGCGGTAGACCAGGCATTGGCCGACATGGGTTTGCAGCGCGGCGCTTACTACGTCTTCGCGCCGGGTGCGGAGTACGGCCCGGCCAAGCGCTGGCCCGTGGCGCATTTTTCGGAACTGGCGCGCAGTTTGACCCTTCCGGTAGTGCTGCTGGGTTCCGCCAAAGAGGCCGATGTTTGCGAAGCCATTGCCGCGCCGGTGAATGCACTGCAACCCGGTAAATGCCTCAATTTGGCAGGAAAAACCTCGTTAACCCACGCCTTTGCTGCGATAGCCGCTACAAAAAGCATAGTGAGCAACGACTCGGGCTTGATGCACGTGGCCGCCGCCTTCGGTGTACCGCAGGTCGCGGTGTTCGGTTCTTCCAGCCCTTTGCACACCCCGCCACTCAGTGACCAAGCCCAGGTGCTGTGGCTGAAGGCCGATGCCAGCTACCAGCCGCCGCTGGACTGTGCGCCCTGTTTTGCACGGGAATGTCCCTTGGGACACACGCGGTGCTTGGTCGATATTTCGCCCGAACGGGTGCTGCGTTTCCTATAATTTTCGTTTGGTTTTTTTGTTCTTAACTTCTTGAGAGGATGCATGGCTATGGCAAAGCGTTTAACAAAGTTGGGTCTTTCTTTGGCAATGGCAGCGGGTGCCGTGATGACTGCAATGGGGGCCCATGCGGCCGACCCGGCCAAGGTGCTTAATATTTACAACTGGTCTGACTACATTGCTGAAGACACCATCAAGAACTTTGAGAAAGAAACCGGTATCAAGGTTCGCTACGACAACTACGACAACAACGAAATCCTGCATGCCAAGCTGGTGGCGGGCAAAACCGGCTACGACATCGTGGTGCCGGGCTCGCACTTCGCCAAGACACAAATTGAGGCAGGTCTGCTGCAAAAACTCGACAAGACCAAGCTGACCAATTGGAACAACCTCGACAAAGGGCTGCTGGAACAGCTAGGCAAGGTCGACCCGGGTAACGAATTTTTGGTGGACTGGCTGTGGGGCTATGTCACTGTGGGTATCAATGTGGACAAGGTCAAGGCGGCACTGGGCGACACGCCCATGCCCGAGAATGCCTGGAGCCTGCTGTTTGACACCAAGTACGTGAGCAAGCTCAAAAAGTGCGGCGTGAGCGTGCTGGATTCGGCCAGCGAAGTCATTCCCGCAGCCCTGATGTACGTGGGCAAGCCTGCATTCAGCAAAGAAGCGGCTGACTACGCCGAAGCGGCCAAGCTGCTCAAAGACATTCGCCCCTTTGTGACACGCTTTTCGTCCTCCGGATACATCGAGGAAATGGCTGCGGGTTCGACCTGTCTGGTGATGGGCTTCTCGGGCGATATCAATATCGCCAAGGATCGCGCCGCATCGGCCAAAACCAAGAACAAAGTGGTCATTGAGGCGCTGGTACCCAAGACCGGCGCCACGCTGTTCTTTGACACCATGGCCATTCCCAAAGATGCCAAGAATGTGGAAAACGCCCACCTGTTTATCAACTACATCCTGCGCCCCGAGGTGCATGCATCGCTCACCAACAAGGTGTTCTACGCCAACCCCAATGCGGCTTCGCTGAAGTTTGTGAAGAAGGAAGTGGCTGACAACAGGTCCATTTTCCTGGATGCCGCGGCCACCAAAACCATGGTGGCACCAGACGCGCTGCCACAAGCGGTTCGCAAGGTGCAAACCCGCACCTTCACCAATTTCAAGGCGGCACGCTAAGTTAGTGGGGTAAATTCAGGCTGGCTGCGATATCGCGCTCAAACTGCGCGATAGCAGCCAGCGTGAGCGGATCTCCCGCCCAGGCAGCCAGGCTGGCCGGGGGTAGTGTGGCGGCCGCAGCGCCGCAGGCCAGCAGGCGGGCCAACACTTCGGGACTTTTGATGCTGGCAGCCAACAGCCCCGGGCCGTTGC
>JBEEJM010000080.1:0-3372 GCA_041169205.1 Pseudomonadota bacterium
TTCGGAAATCGATAGCCCTGAACCTGGAATTTGACATGGAATTTTTATCTGCTCCCTGGTGGTCTGCCCTGCTGGCCATCGTTCTCATCGACCTGGTGCTGGCGGGTGACAACGCCATCGTCATCGCATTGGCCGCACGCCAGTTGCCGGATCATCTTAAAAAGAAAGCCATTCTCTGGGGCACCGTGGGCGCTATTGCGGTGCGCTCGGTCATGACCGTCGGCGTGGTCTGGCTGCTCCAGATACCGGGCCTGATGCTGGTGGGTGGTTTGGGCTTGGTGTGGATTGCCTACAAGCTGCTGGCCGACCAGGGCGGTAACCAACACGACGGCCCAGTCGTCAGCACCTTCTGGGCTGCCATGAAGACCATCATCGTGGCCGACGCCTTGATGGGGGTGGACAACGTGCTGGGCGTGGCCGGCGCTGCGCATGGTTCGTTTGACCTGGTCATCATCGGCCTGCTGGTGAGTGTGCCGATTGTGGTGTTTGGCAGCACCCTGGTGCTGACGCTGGTGGAGCGCTTTCCCATCATCATCCAGGCGGGCTCTGCGGTGCTGGCGTTTACTGCCGCCAAGATGATCGTTAGCGAGCCTTTGCTTGGGCAATTCTTTGGCCGCACCAGCCAGGTGCTGACCGACGGGCAAACCGCCGCCCGCTGGGGCTTGTATGCTGTGGCGATTGCGGGTGTATTGCTGGCGGGCCGGTGGAGCCAGCGTCAAGCCACAGTGACCCAAGGGTAAACCCATGGGTGCTATGCTGCATCCATGAAACTTCTTGCGAAATGGTTACTGAGCGCAGCCGCCCTATTGGCCGTTGCCCATCTGTACGGCGGCGTGGTGGTGCAAAGCTTTTCGTCTGCGCTGATCGCGGCACTGGTGATTGGCTTGCTCAACACGATCTTGCGGCCTGTGCTGGTGGTGCTGACCTTGCCGGTGACGGTGCTGACGCTGGGCTTGTTCTTGTTTGTCATCAACGCGCTGATGTTTTGGTCGGCCGCCGGCATTCTGGACGGCTTTCAGGTGCAGGGCTTTACTGCAGCCCTGATCGGCTCGCTGCTCTACACCCTGGCAGGCATGGTGATCAGCTCAGCGCTCGACCGCTTGTTCTCGAACCAGTAGCTCCACCTGCCGCGTGCGGGTGTCCACGATCGATGCCTCGATGTGGTCTGCCGCCTCCACACCTTTGCGTGCCAGCTCCTGTGCGGCTTTGAGTCGCGCCAGCGCAGCGCCGTAATCCAACTGCGCCACATTCACCTCGGCCTCGGCGCGAATGGCGCTTAGCGTCTTGCCTTGCGCGGCATAGGCGCTGGCCAGCAGCTGCCAGCCCTGCGCGTCGCGCGGATGGTCCGCCAGCCAAGTCTGCAAACTTTGTGTGGCTTGTGCTGCCTGCCCGACTTGCCGCGCCTGAATGCTGGCCTGCGCACGCAGAAATAGCGCCGCCCGGCCCGCGTCGGGTGCGCCTTGTAACGCCGCTAGGGCGGCGACTGGCTGGCCCTGCATCAGCGCCAACTCGGCTCCCAACAGACCTGCCAGCCGCGTGGCCGCTGGGTCGGTCGATGTCACGTTGCGCAAGCGCGCCAGCAGTGCCTGCGCCGCTGCGAATTCACGCAGTTTGCCTGCTGCCAAAGCAGCACCGTACAAGACGCCGCTTTGCGCAGTCGGTACCAAGCGGGCCAACCGCGCAGGATCGGCCTCTTCCGCCCAGATGCGCAGTGCATCCACTTGCCCATTGGCCAATACGCGTGCCCGTGCGGACACCATGGCGTGCTCGGCAGTCAAAACCGGTGCACTGCCAGAAGTATCCGCAGAAATGCGCGCCTGCATATCGGCCATGCGCTCAGTAGTCAACGGATGGCTGCGCAAGTAGGGGAAACCGCCTGCGTCGTTCAACCGCGAGGCTTGCTGCAGCTTCTCAAACATAGACACAAACGCCTGCGGCGCGTAGCCCGCCTGGCTCATCACGCCGTAGCCCACGCGGTCGGCCTCACGCTCCATGTCGCGCGAAAAATTCAGCTGGCTTTGCGCGGCCGCCGCCTGCCCGCCCACAATGGCCGCTTGGGCTGCACCAGGGCTTTTACTGGCAGCCAAAATGCCCAGAATCATGGCCCCCATGACCCACGGTGCCTGGTTGGCCTGGCGCGTCATCACACGGGCAATGTGGCGTTGGGTGACGTGGCTGAGCTCGTGGGCCAACACCGAGGCCAGCTCATCGCGGCTGCTCACCACCGCCACCAGTCCCAGGTGCAGGCCAAAGTAGGCACCGGGCAATGCAAAGGCGTTCACCGTGCGGTCTTTGCCCAGCAGCAGCTCCCAGGCATAGGCTTCGTCCAGCTCTGGCGGCAGCTCACCGCGCAGGCGGGAGGCCGCCAGCAGCGGCTGCCAAATGCCCTGCACGTACTCCATGATGACCGGGTCGTCGATGTAGTCCGGGTCGCGGTACAGCTCACGGGCAATGCGGTCGCCCAAGCGACGCTCGGCACCGGGGGACATGTCACTGCCGTCGCCCAGATTGGGCAAGCCTGTGCCAACGCCGGGCACGGGTGTCTGCTGCGCAATGGCAGCATTACCCGCTAGCATTGCTATACAAACGATAGCAGTTTGCGCAATAATGGCGGGGGCTAGTGGCCTGCTTGACTTGTTTTTCAAGGTTAGAACGAGTCCAAGGGCATGGTGGCCAACACCTGGGCGGTGGAGGGGTCGAGGAACACAGTCCAGAACTGGTTGCGTCCAATCATGGGTACGTAGACCGTGTTTTGGGCAGAGCGCCCCGCACGGGCCAAGACCTCATCAATGGCGGCCGCCCGCGCTGCAAAGCGGGCCTTCAACGCATCTACGGGTTTGGCTTCTTTCAAGACCTCTGGTACGCCCTTGTCATAGGTCTGCCAGAGGTCAGGGCGTGCAGCCAGATCAGCACCTTGCAGGGCAGCCATCGTCGCGTCGATCATTTCTTTGTTGTCTTTGAATGGACGCAGCGAGAGCAAGGTCGGACCCATCAACGGCAAGGCCACCACATCGGCAGGCGTTTGGCCCAGCAGCTCAGGCACCACATCCACCGCGTGCACCACCCGAAACCGGTTGTACTCAAACACCATGTGCACCGGGCGCGCCACGGCCACCGTCCACAGGCCGTAGCCCAATGCCGCGAGTTGGATGGCGCCCACCACCGCCAGATCGCGGCGCAACTCGCTCCATGGCTTCTTGCGGTTGAACACGGCCAGGGTAATCAGCGGGCCCAGAATCACATCGACCGTTACGACCAGCAGAAACAGCTCACGCCCACCCGATATGTCACGGTAAGGGTAGGGATACCAGAGGCCAAACACCAGCAGGGCCGCGAGGGCCGCAATGCACAGGCTCAGAGCCAAATGGACGC
>JBEEJM010000081.1:0-3139 GCA_041169205.1 Pseudomonadota bacterium
AACCTGGACTATGTGGCCCGCGAAGTGGTCAAAGCCGAAGAGTTGATGGACTACACCCGCCGCGACAACGTGGCCGAGCGCCTGGTCAAGCGCTTTGGTGCCTCCATCGGGCAGGGCGCTGCGTTGGCGCTCAAGACGCTGCCCGCGTTGCGCTAGAAATAGAGCCCCCACGCTCCACCGTTGCACGGGTCGCTGCCCCCAAGGGGGCCTTCGCGCCTTGGGGCGGCCCGGCGGCGCTCACCGCCCTATTGCGAACACGGTGGGCGTAGCGTTGTCCAGTGCCCAGCCCTTGGTTTTCCACTGTTTGGCCACATCGCTGTGGCACTGGGCTGTGTCCAATGTCAGGCCACTGGCGGTGGCCAGCCGGGTGTTGTGTTGCAGGGTCTGCAACAAGGTCTGTAGCAGGGCCGTGTTGCGGTAGGGCGTTTCGATAAACAGCTGCGTTTGCCCGGTTTTCAGCGCCAATGACTCCAGCTCCCGAATTCGTTTGGCGCGCTCGTCGGGGGCGCTGGGTACGTAGCCCACAAAAGCAAAATTTTGTCCATTGAGCCCACTGGCAGCCAAGGCCAGCAACAGTGACACCGGCCCTACCAGCGGTACCACGCGCAAGCCCAGATCGTGCGCAGCCCGCACGACCGACGAGCCGGGGTCCGCCACTGCAGGCATACCGGCTTCACTCACCAGTCCCATGTTGGCACCATCAATGGCAGGTTGCAGCAAATAGCGCGCGTCAAAACCCCCTTGGTGATCGCCTTTTTTGTGGACTTCGCGTGGCAGCTCTTGCAACAGCATGGATTGAACTGTCGCGCACAGTGGATGCACTTCACCCACGCGCTTGAGGTAGGCACGGGTGGATTTGGCGTTTTCACAGATCCAGTGCTGTAACGAGGCCGCCACCTGCAACGTGCCTTCGGGCATGGATTGGTTCAGCGGGCTCTGGCTGCTGCAGCCAAAGTCCAGCGGCGCGGGCACGAGATAGAGTGTTCCGCTCATGTTGCGCACCCTAACAAAGAGATACCCGCCGCCCGCAGCATGGCGCTGGTGCGAATCAGCGGCAAACCGACCAGGGCCGTGGGATCGTCGTTGTCAATGTGGTCCAACAGCGCAATGCCCAGCCCCTCGCTTTTGGCACTGCCCGCGCAGTCATAGGGCTCTTCGGCGCGCAAATAGGCGTCAATTTCCGCGTCACTGAGGTCACGAAACTTCACCCGCACCGGGGCCAGCGCCTGCTGCACAAAACCACTCTCAACGCACACCACGGCCACCGCGGTCTGGAAAATGACAGTTTTGCCGCGCATCTGCTGCAACTGCAACACTGCGCGTGCGTAGTTTCCGGGCTTGCCCAAGGGCTCGCCATCGAGGTCCGCCACCTGATCGGAGCCAATCACCACGCTGGCGGGGAAGCGTTGCGCCACGGCGTGCGCCTTGGCCAGTGCCAGTCTTTGGGCCAGAGCCAGAGGCGTCTCACCGGGCAGCGGGGTTTCGTCCACATGGGGAGACTCCACGGTGAAGGGAATGCGCAGGCGCCCCAGTAATTCGCGCCGGTAGGCGGAGGTGGAGCCAAGAATAAGAGGTCGTTGTGCCGTTTCGGTCATGCGGCGATTCTCTTACACTGCGCACATGAAACATGAATTTGCAGCACGAGCCCTGAATGTGGCGGCATTTGCCCAAGCGGGCGACAGCCATACCGGCGATGAGCGTCTGGCCCGGTTTGACCGGTTAATGGAAGAAACCCAGGGGCTGGGCGGCGAAGCCCTGGTCAGTTACTCGGTGCAAGGAGACATTCGCCCGGATGCCGCCGGCCAAGACGAGCCTTGGTTGCGCCTGTCCGCCCAGGCCACGCTTTCGCTGGTGTGCCAACGCTGTATGGGGCCCGTCGACGTGGAGTTGGACTTTGTGCGGGAGTTTCGCTTTGTGGCCAGTGAAGAGCTGGCGACGGTGGAAGACGAAGAATCGGAAGAAGACGTGCTGGTCCTGTCCAAAGCCTTCAACCTGTTGGAGCTGATCGAAGACGAGCTGCTGATGTCCATGCCACCGACACCCAAACACGACGTGTGCCCGCAGCCTGTGAAATTGCGGGCCGTGGATGCCAACTTTGTAGAAGAAGCTGCTGAGAAGCCCAACCCTTTTGCCATGTTGCAGCAGCTCAAGGACAAAGGGACTAGCTGATCGGCCCACTTTGGGCTATAATCTGAGGCTTCGCGTGTTCTTTTGAAGCGTGATTTTTACCAACCCACCCGTGTTGCCACCTGCGCAGCACCTTTGCCCAGGAGCCAAAAATGGCCGTCCAACAGAACAAAAAATCTCCTTCCAAGCGCGGTATGCACCGTTCGCACAATGCTCTGGTCGTGCCAGGCATTGCAGTGGAAACCACCACCGGTGAAACGCACCTGCGTCACCACATCAGCCCCACCGGTTTTTACCGCGGGCGTCAAGTGCTCAAGACCAAGTCTGAAGCCTGATAGTGCCAGTCACACCAAGGCCCGATGCTACCGACAGGTGGCCTCGGGCCTTTGTCATGATGCAGCCTCCGTTTGCTTTTAGCGCGCTTCAACGTGCCCCCAGCCCATGATCATCTTAGCGGTTGATTGCATGGGGGGCGATCATGGGCCGAGCGTGACCTTGCCCGCCTGCCGCCGTTTCCTGGATCAACACCCGGATGCGGCGCTGTTGCTGGTCGGTTTGGCCGAGTCCTTGGCAGACTTCAAGCACGCACGCAGCACCGTGGTTGTGGCCACCGAAGTGGTGGGCAGTGATGACCCGCTGGAGGTGGCGCTGCGCAAGAAAAAAGATTCGTCCATGCGTGTGGCCATTCAGCAGGTCAAAGACGGCGCAGCCCAGGCGGCAGTGTCGGCAGGCAACACAGGCGCCCTGATGGCCATTGCCCGCTACTTGCTTAAAACCCTGGACGGCATTGACCGCCCCGCCATTGCCACGCAATTGCCCAATGCCAAGGGTGGATCGACCACGGTGCTGGACTTGGGTGCCAATGTGGATTGCACGGCCGAGCACCTTCTTCAATTCGCCGTGATGGGTTCGGCCCTGGTGTCGGCGCTCAAAGATGAGAAAAACCCCTCGGTCGGGCTGCTCAATATTGGTGAAGAAGTGATCAAAGGCAGTGAAGTGATCAAGCAAGCCG